>JAJYDD010000007.1 GCA_021777795.1 Pseudomonadota bacterium
ATTGCGGGGCGGCCGTCGCCGCGCTGCGCGCCGAGGACGTTCGGGAAATCGCGCAGATGCGGGCGGCGCGGGAGGCTAAGGCCGCAGTCGCCGAGACCGCGAGCGAACTCACCTCGGGCAAGCGCGTCGTCTTCACGGGCCCGCTCAAGGACAACAAGGGCAAGGTGATTTTGGCCGCGGGGCAAAGCCTCGGCGTGATGGACCCCATATTTGGAAAGATGAATTATCTGCTGGACGGCGTCATCGGCGCCATCTCAAGACTGCGGTCGCCGCCCTCCTAAAGGGCCCGCTGCGCTATGCCGAGGCGGCCGCCGTTCCGGTGGGGGCGCTGGGCGTGTCGGCTTTCGTCTTCGGAGCGATTGTCTTGGCGCTGGGCGACAATCCGCTCGATGTCTACGAGTCGATATACATCGGCGGATTTGGAAGCTGGTTCTCCTGGCAGAACACATTGCAACGCGTTGCCACACTGCTGTTGACCGCGCTGTGCGCGGCGCTGCCGACGCAACTCGGCCTCGCCGTTATCGGCGGCGAGGGGGCGTTCGTGCTCGGCGGCCTCGCGGGGGTCGAGGCCTCGCTGGCGGCCTCGCGATTCCCAGCGCCGCTGGACATGGCGTGCATGTCGGCCGGCGGCATAGCGGTCGGCGCGCTGGTCGTCGGCGCGGCCGGCTTCCTGCGAGCCTGGCGCGGCGTGAACGAGACCAGCTCCAGCTTGCTCATCAACTATCCCGCGATCGCGATTTTCTACCAGCTCGTCGAAGGGCCGTTGCGCGATCCCAGCGACCTCAACCGCGCTTCGACCTACCCGGCGCCAGACCGGGCGACAGTCGGCATGATCGGGGACAGCAGCGTGCATTGGGGCCTGCCCGTCGGTTTTGTCGCCTGTGGACTGGCCTGGTTCGTCATCTTCCGCACCACGGCGGGGTTTGCGATGCGCGTAGCCGGCCGAAACGCGCAAGCGGCGCGCATGGTCGGCATATCGGTCGGCCGCTTGATTGTCGCGGCCTGCGCGATTGGCGGCGCGGCGGCAGGTCTGGCGGGGAACCCTGGAGGCCGCGGCGGTCAACGAGCGCGCCACAACCCGCTTCTGATCGCAGGGCCGGAGCGCGCCCGATGACGGGCGGTGGCCAACTGGAGACGGTCGCGATCGGTCTGACCGGCGGGTCCATACGCGCGAGCACGCCCTACCTATTTGTCAGCCTCGGCGAATGCGTCACCGAGAAGAGCGACCGCATCAACCTCGGGCAAGAGGGCATATTGGTTCTCGGCGCGATGGTCGGCTACGCGGGTTCCTATGCAACGGGCGATCCGTGGCTCGGGGTTCTGGCTGCGGGATGCGCGGGCTCCGCACTGGGGGCGCTGCACGCCATCGCCTGCAGTCTGCCGCGCGTCAACGACATCGCGATCGGCATTTGGCCGCTCGCGCGGGGGCCTGATCGTGCGAACCGTCGGAGACAGCGAGGACGCTGCGCGCGCGCTGGGATTTTCGATCTTGGGCGCCAGGTTTTTCGCGACCGTGGCCGGCGCCTTTCTCTCCGGCGTCGGCGGCGCCTTTCTGTCGCTGTATTACCCCGGCAGCTGGACGGAGAGCCTCTCCAGCGGACAGGGATTGATGGCGGTCGCGCTGGTCATTTTCGCGCGCTGGGGCCGGCGTTGCAGTCGGCCGGCGTCGGCCAGATTTATTATCTCGTCGGCGCCGCGCCCTATGCGCTGACGCTGGCCATTCTGATCGCCAGCAGTTCGCGCGAACAGCCCGCACTCGGGGCGCCGCGAGAGCTTCGCGCGGTATGAGCTCCACACTGGCGCTGGAGGCCATCAGCATCCGCAAACGCTTCGGCGCCGTCGTCGCCCTGGACGGGTGTCGCTGAAGGTGCGCGCCGGCAGCGTTCACGCCCTGCTCGGGCGAACAGCGCCGGCAAGAGCACGCCGGAGAAGTGTCTGACGGGCTATTACACGCCCGACGAGGGGCAGTTCGTGGTCAATAGGCGCGAACTCGCTAACCGCTCGCCGCGCGAAGCGCTGTGGGCGGGCATCGGCATGGTGTACCAGCATTTCACGCTTGTCCCCGGCGTGACGGTGGCCGAGAATCTGCTGCTCGCCCGCCCGCAAATTCCCATCGCGGTGCGGTGGAGCGAGCTTCGGCGCGAACTCGAAGACCGGCTGGCCAAGGCGCCTTTCCGCGTGCCGCTGGACGCCGAATGCGCCTCGCTCTCGCGGACGCCGCCGCCGCCGCCGCAGCGCGCTACCTGGAGACGCAGGCGCTGCGGGAGGCCGCTTGGGCGGCGAGACTTGGCCTGGACCTCCTGGAGCTAAATGGGCAGTCTCAGTGGATCGCGTGCGTCGACACATTGTCGCTGCTGCTCTGCGGGGAATTGAAGGCGCCGCTGGAATTGGATGCGTTCGACGCCAACGGCGAGCCGTGCCGGCTAACGGTCGTGGAAAACCCTGCGCGTCCCTTCGAATTCGCCATGTCGCCCTGGCCATTCCGCGCAGCGGGGTTGACGATCCAAGGAGAGGCGCGCCGGCTTCCGCAGGGCGGACGATTTCCTGACGAGGCGGCGTTCCGTTCGTGGAGCGAGACGGTCAAGCGAACCGCCTTTCAAGCCCGTCTAAGTTCGCATTTCGCGCCTTGACTCTCGACCCACGCTTCGCCAACAACCCGCTCCGCGTTTAAGTCAACTTCCTGAGCTGAGACGCCCGGGTGTAGATTGAGGCTCGATCACTATGATTGGGTCAGGCGATCATGCCGCATTTGCGCGGAGCGTACGTATCGCGCGGATCGAGGTACCGAACGTGATGGTCGATCATCGCCTGAATGCCCTCTGACACAAAACGATTGCAAGGAATTTTTCAACGACGATCCGTCCTCAAATGCAGCTCTCGTGAGTTTGGCGGCCTGTTGCGAGGTGATCTGAGCCGTGGGCCCGAACGTTGGCTTCCTCAGCTCGGCCGTGGTTCACGGGTGGTGACTATCTTCAAGAAATCTTCGGATTCCGCGCCTCCAACTCGCACCCCAAAGCGAAAGTCAGTTATCGAAGGCAGTAGAGATTGGTCGGATCCGAGCCTTGCGCCAAGGGCGGACCTCCGTCCTGGGGGGCGCCACCGGCGCGATGTTTTTGTCTTCGTCATCATGATGGAGCGTATGGGTGCTCAAAGTATCTGATCGAGACGAACGATAAGTCGGTCCACCTCCTCCACGGTGTTGTAGTGAACCATTGAGACCCTGAGCACGCCCGACGACCCCGCTTCACCGAGCGCTTCGACAAGCCTCTTGGAATGAAAATCGCCAAAGCGCATGCCGATGCCCGCCTCGTCGACGGCGCGCACGATTTCGGCGGAGTCGCGTCCCTCGACTTTGAAGGAGATCGTCGGCACGCGCGAGGCTGCGAGGCTGTCGCGCCGCCCGAGGATGCGCACGTCGTTGCGGTCGCGCAGATAGGAGAGCAGCCGCTCGCTCAAGGCTGCCTCCTGCGCGCCGATGTCGTCGAAAGCGCGTTCGATCGCGGCGCGGTCACCGGACCCGCCGCCTAATCGGTCAAGATAATCGACCACGCCGGCAGCGCCCCAGGCCAACTCATAGTTGGGATTGCCTGGCTCCAGTTTTTGCGGAACCATCGCCCGACCGTAGAAATAATGATAGAGCCCGTCCAGCTCTATTAGCTTGTCGTATTGGCCGTACATCATCGCGAGATGCGGCCCGTAGGTTTTGTAGAAGCTGAACATGTAGTAATCGACATCGAGCGCGATGACGTCGATAGCGCGATGCGGCGCATAGGCGACCGCATCGACGACGATTTCGGCGCCATGGGCGTGAACCCGGCGGGCGATCTCGGCGATCGGGTTGATGGTCCCCAAAATGTTTGACGCATGCGTGACCGCGACGAGCCGCGTGCGCGAGGTCATAAGCCGATCCAGCGCATCCAGATCGATCTCGCAGGTCTGTGGGTCGAGGCCCCAAACCTTGACGACGAATCCTAACGCCTCCAGCCCGCGCCAGGGGCCGATGTTGGACTCGTGGTCGAACGCGGTGACGATGATCTCGTCGCCCGGCTTAAGCCGCCAACGCAGAGCGCGCGCGAGATTCTGGCAGAGCGCCGTCGTGGAGGAGCCGATGACGATCTCCTCCGCGCGGCTCGCCCCGACCAGCAGCGCGAAACGCGCGCGCGCCTGCGCCAGCCGCTCGCTCGCACGGCGCGAATGGGCATAGCTGGCGCCGGTCTGCACACTGGTGGTCGTCAGATATTCGTAGACGCGCTCCGCGACCGTCTTCAGAACGGCGGATCCGCCGGCGTTGTCGAAATAGACGAAGTCGTCGGCGAGCGCGGGAAACTGCTTGCGGACGAAGGCGAGATCGAGCGGCATGAGCAACTCCAGGAGATCGGCGGATCGAGACGAAGAGGCGATCAGTTCGAAAGGATCGCCTTGAGGAAAGTTTGCAGGCGCTGATCGCGCGGCGCGTCGAAGATGGCGTTCGGAGGACCGATTTCGACGATCCGGCCGGCGTCGATGAACGCCACGCGATGCGCGACGCGGCGGGCGAAACCCATCTCATGGGTTACGACGACCATGGTCACGCCAGTGCGAGCGAGCTGCTGGATGACCTCCAGAACCTCGCCGACCATTTCCGGATCGAGCGCGGAGGTGGGTTCGTCAAACAGCAGAACTTTCGGCTCCATCGCCAGCGCGCGCGCGATGCCGACGCGTTGCTGCTGCCCGCCGGAGAGCTGGCCCGGATATTTGTCGATCTGCTCGGCAAGCCCGACGCGCTCCAGCAACTTACGCGCGCGCCCATTGGCCTCCGCCCAGGAAAGCCCGCGCACCCTCACCGGGGCGAGCGCGACATTGCGCAAGACGCTCATATGAGGAAACAGATTGAAGCTCTGGAACACCATCCCGGTCTCGATGCGGATCCGCCTGAGATCGCGCGGCCGGCTGGCGTCTAGGCCATCGACGAGGATGAGGCCGGAATCGTGGGCCTCGAGCTGGTTGATGCAGCGGATCAGCGTCGATTTGCCGGAGCCGGAGCGCCCGACGACGACCACGACCTCCCCTTCCTCGACGTTGAGATCGACGCCGTCGAGCGCCTTGAAGCGCCCGAAACTCTTGTGAACGTCCCTGATCTCGAGGATCGCGGCCATCAGCGCGTTCTCCGCCCGAGCCGAGATTCGGCGAAGCCGACAAGATTGACGAAAGGCAGCAGAAGCAAGAGGTAAATCAACGCGGCGCCGATGAGCGGGGTCGGATTGGCCGCGAGCGCCTGCGCCTGCGTCGCCTGTTTGAGCAGATCCGGCATCGCCACGACGGAGGCGAGCGAAGTGTCCTTCATCACGTTGATGGCGTTGGAGGTCAGAGGCGGAATGACCAGTTTGACCGCCTGTGGCAGGATCACGTCGGTCATCTGCCGGAGGGGGCTGAGACCCAAGGCTCGCGCCGCCTCGGACTGGCCGCGCGGCAGGCCCTCGATGCCCGCGCGAAGGATTTCCGCCGAATAAGCCGCCGAGACGAGGCTCAACGCCAGCGTCGCCGATGTGTACGAAGTGAGACGCAGGCCGACGAAGGGCAAGGCGTAGTAGATCACGATCAACAGCACGAGCAACGGAATGGCGCGGAACACGTTGATGTAGGCGACTGCGATCCAGCGCAGCGGCTGCGGCGCATAGAGCCGCAGCAGCGCGAGCAGGAGACCGCCGGCCGCGCCGAGCGCGATCGCCGCCATGCCGAGTCCCACGGTCACCCACAGGCCCATCAACAGGAGGGGCAGGGTTTCGACAAACACTTTCCAGTTCAGGAACGTGTCGAAAATCGACATTCGCAAGGTTCCCGCGGGTCGGCGCGAACCGCCGGGCCTCGCCCGGCGGCGCGCGGGCGATCAAAGCTTTGGACGCGCCAAGACCTTGACCGTCGAGGTCGTCGGCTCGGCCTTGGCGCCGAACCATTTCTCGTGCAGTCCGGCGATAAAACCCTCTTTCTTCAGATCCGTGATGACGGCGTCAACCTTGTCGGCGAGCGGCGCATTCTTGGCGAACATGATCGAATATTGCTCGCCGGTCGGAATGCGCTCAACGACCGCATAAGCCGGTTTGTCCTTCACATAATACTGGAGCGCGGGAATGTCGCTGATGTAGCCGTCGATGCGCCCGGCGGCGAGATCGAGCATGGCGGGGGCGAGCCCTTCGTAGCGCTGGATCGTCGCGATCTTGAACTCGCTTTGGTGCTGCGTCGCGTAAATGTCGCCTGTGGAAGACGTGTCGACGCCCACCGTCTTGCCTGCGAGGTCTCTAAGGCTCTTCAAGCCGCTGGCGGCCTTTACGGTGAGCGACTGGTCGCTGTCGTAATAGGGCTGTGCGAAACCGACATTCTCCAACCGCTTCTTGGTGATCGTGATCGACGACACCGCCGCGTCGATCTGACCGGATTGAACGGCGCCGAAAAGGCCGGTGAACGGGATATTGACGATATCCACCGTCATTCCGAGCCGCTTGCCGATCTCGTTGACGAGGTCGATCTCGAAGCCGACTGGCGCGCCCTTCGCGTTCTGAAACTCCCAGGGAACGTTGCCGATATTGGCGCCGACCTTCAGGTCCGCGGCCGAAGCCGGCAGCGGGGCGGCCACGCCGGCGAGTATGGCAAGCGCGGCAATCCATCCGACTCTGGTCAGCATCTCTTATCTCCCGCTTCTCGATGTCCGCGTCGCGCAGACGCGCTGTATTGGTCAAACCGGCCTGACCAATTTTAGATTGACGGGCGTTTCGGGGTTAGTCAACTTGGTTTCCGGTTTTTCGCCGCGCCGGCCATTCTTTGCGCGCGCGCCTCAAGACGCGGCAGCCCGGCGGCCGCGGACGAAACAGGGATCGATCGATGCCCGACGGCTTTCCCGGTCTACCGCCCGGCCCGCGTAAGCCGGCGCCGCGTCAGGTCTCAGATCACCTGCAACAATTGATTCTGCGCGGCGGCCTCAGGCCTGGCGACCGACTGCCGTCGCAGCGCGAACTCTCGTCGCAACTCGGCGTCAGCCGGCCGTCGCTGCGCGAAGCGATGACGATGCTGGAGACGATGGGGCTGGTGACGATCCGCGTGGGCAGCGGCGCCTATGTCGCCCCGCCCGAAGGCCGCGCGCCGCTCTGGCGATTCTCCGACCGTTGCAGCCCGCGCGACGTCTACGAAGCGCGCTATGGGTTGGAGAGCTACGCCGCAAAGCTGGCCGCGCGCACCGGCGACGCCGGCGGCGTGGCGCGATTGGCGGCCTGTGTCGAAGCCATGCGCGCCGCGCTGCGCAGTCAGGACATCGTCGCGATGGCCGAGGCGGACGCACGGTTTCATGATCTGCTATTCGAGCTATGCGGCAATCCCGTGCTCGCGGGCATGTATCGTCCGGTGCGCGATCTCATGGTGGAGACCCAGCGATTGCCGATGATCCGCTGGACACGAATGGAGGAAACCTTGCGCGAGCACGCCGATCTCCTGGCGAAGATCGCGGCGAACGACGCCGAGGGGGCCGAAGAGGCGATGAAGCATCATATCCTTTCGGCGGCCAAGCGCTTCAACATCGAACTCCACCCGGCGAAAACCGAGAAACGGAGGGCGACTCTGCCTTGCGTGCAGCGCCCTAGAGGCAAGAGGGGGGTTAATATTGGGGCCTGACGCAGAATCGGTGAAAGCCATCACCCGAGGCCGATGAAGCCTGCTTGCAGCAGATCGATATTGCCGCACCCATACATCTGCCTTTTCACGAACTTGAGTTTGCAAATTTGTCCCTCGGTCTGCCCGTTGGACCACGGCGAGGCGATCGCGGGGGCGACGGCAGCCTTGTCTGTCAATTTCCGTCGAAGCGGGACCACTTTATTTGGACTGCTAACAGATTGATGAAAACAGTGATTTTGTCGAAACTGCGGGGTCCCGCTTCGGCGTGCGTGGGATCGCGCCAACGACCCATCTGTGTCATGTTATCAAGGGGGTACGCGCACCGCGTTGAGGGTCCCACCTCGGCGCAAAATGACGACAATGTACTTGTGCGCCGCCTCCACACTGTCGTACCGCGCCAAGCGCTTCCCCGGAAGCCGCTCGTCCACCGCGGGAGGAAGCGATACCGCGACTCGCGATCGATCGTCCGAAAATTGCTCCTGTGGCCCGGTCGTGACAAAGCCAGACTCAATGCCGCGAGTCTAATGCGCAAAAGCAACGAGGTCGCTCGAAAAACGCGTCGCGGTTCGGCTAAGTCCTGCAGGCTGCTAGGCGTCGCCTCCGTGCAAAGGTCGGCATCGGCTTGTTCGCGAGTTGATCGAGGCCGAGCCCTCCATAAGCCTTAGGGTCGGAGAAATCGCCAGCGAGCGCCTTCAGCGCGCCGCTGGCGAGCGGCGAATAGGCCAGCAATTGGGCGGGTCGATCGCGTCGGACGACGAGTCTGAGGGCCTGGGCGCATCGGCCTTGCCGAAGGCCGCGCATAACAATGCGTGCCCGCCCATGGCCGTATCCGCCGAACTGCACGCCCAGATCCTGCGCTACCCCCATGTTGAGAAGTGGCGGCGCGGCACGATCACCCGCCAGCTCGGCGTCCATCACGACGTCGTCGCCCGCGTTCTGGCTCAGGCCGGGCTGCCGGCCCATAGCGCCGCTCAGCGACCGAGGCGCATCGACCCGTACCTGTCGTTCATCCTCAAGACGCTGGAGACGTTCCCAACGCTGACCGCAGCCCGCGCTTACGCCGCCCCGAATCGCGCTCATCCGTCACGAACCGAGTCTCCGCAATCGTCGCCGCCGCCGGAGACAGGGCGCCGAATTCGGCCCCTGGCGCCGTCAAACGCTTGGGGAGCGACCGAAATCTGCAGACGCTTGGCCACAGCCGCGCGATATGGCGGCGAACGCTACCGGAAGCCGAAACACCCGCAAAATCAACAAGTTCTTGGTGGAGCCAGACGGAATCGAACCGACGACCTCTTCAATGCCATTGAAGCGCTCTCCCAACTGAGCTATGGCCCCACGCTTTTTCCCAAAGCCAAAAGCCCCGGGATCAGATACAGCTTCCGGTTGGGCCGGAAGCCGGGTCGCTCCTATAGCGGCCCTCGCCCGCCGCCACAAGGGCCGCAGGAAAGTTTTTCACGGCTCTTCGTCGGGCGCGATTTCGCCGTCGATCAGCGAGCTTACGTCGTCCTCGTCCTCTTCCTCCTCTTCGAGGAAAGCGTCGTCGGCGGTATCGTCGTCCTCGACGTCGATGTCGTCGACGACGGGATCGGCGGCTTTTTCCTCCGCGGCCTCGACTTCATCGAGCGACACAATCTCGACGCCGGCGGCGTTGGCGGGCTCGTCCTCGCTCTCCTCGTCTTTGGCGCTCGCCCGTTCGGCGCGCATCGGCGCACCCTGGAACACGGTCCCGCACTTCGGGCAAATGATCGGATCGCGGTTGAGATCGAAGAATTTCGCCGCACAGGCTTGGCATTGGCGCTTGGCGCCGAGTTCGGGTTTCGCCACGGGAAAGTCTCAAGGGTTCGAGGGTCGGCGAGCCGTTAGTCAACCGGCCGCGCCCTGTCAACGCTCGCGTCGACGTCGCCGGCTCGCCGTGCTAGGGGCCGCGCATGAGCGACGCAGCCATTCACCCTCTTTCCAGCCGCCGCGGCGGCTCTCTTCGCGGCCGCGTGCGTCCGCCGGGCGACAAATCGATCTCGCACCGCGCCTTCCTGTTCGGGCTTCTGACGCGCGGCGACCTGGAGATTCACGGCCTGCTCGAGGGCGAGGACGTCCTGGCCACAGGGCAGGCCTGCCGCCAACTGGGGGCCGAGATCGTGCGCCATGCGCCCGGCCGCTGGAGCGTGCACGGCCCTGGCCTCGGCGCGCTGATGGCGCCGCGCGCGACGCTGGATTTCGGCAACGCCGGCACCGGCTCGCGGCTAATGATGGGCGTCGTCGGCAGCCACCCGATCGAGGCGACCTTCGACGGCGACGCCAGCTTGCGCAAGCGCCCGATGCGGCGCATCCTTGATCCGCTGCGCCAGATGGGATGCCAAGTGATCGCCGAGGCCGAGGGCGGGCGCTGTCCGATCACCTTGCGCGGGCCCGACGCCGTCTCGCCGATCCTCTATCGCACCCCCGTCGCCTCGGCGCAGATCAAATCGGCGGTGCTGCTCGCCGGGCTCAACGCGCGCGGGACCACCACCGTCATCGAGACCGAGGCCTCGCGCGACCATACCGAGAAAATGCTCTCCCATTTCGGCGCCGAGATCCGCGTGACGGTCGAGGGCGAGGGGCGGCGCATCGATCTCGTCGGCCAGCCGACTTTGAGGCCGGCGCCCGTGCATGTGCCGGCAGACCCGTCCTCGGCGGCGTTCCCCATCGTGGCGGCGCTCATCGTCCCGGGCTCGGACATCGTCGTCGAGGGCGTCATGACGAACCCGCTGCGCAGCGGGCTGCTGACGACGCTCCTTGAAATGGGGGCGCGCATCGAGAGGCTCGACGAACGCGACGAGGGCGGCGAGCGGGTGGCGGATCTGAGAGTGCGCGCCAGCGACCTCGTCGGCGTCGACGTGCCGGCGGCGCGGGCGCCGTCAATGATCGACGAATATCCGATCCTGGCGGTCGCGGCCGCCTTCGCCAAGGGCCGCACGCATATGCGGGGCCTGCACGAATTGCGGGTCAAGGAGAGCGACCGGCTGGCGGCGGTGGCGGCGGGGTTGGCGGCGGCCGGCGCCGCCCATGAGATCGTCGGCGACGACCTCATCGTCGAGGGCGGCGCGGTCGGAGGCGGCGGCGTGGTCGAGACGCATCTCGATCACCGCATCGCCATGAGCTTCCTGGTGCTGGGCCTCGCCAGCGAACGACCGATGGCGGTCGACGACGCGGCGACCATCGCCACCAGCTTCCCCAATTTCCGCGCGCTGATGGAGGGGATGGGCGCTGAGTTCGGGTGAGCTTTCGTCAACTTTGATGCAGGCTGACGGGTGACACGCGCTATCTCGCCTCCGGCTGGCGTTGGCTTTGCGTGGCCGAAAAAAGTGGCCGTCAGACGATCCCATCGGCGGCGTAGTGATAGACACTCGCCGCGAGACCAGCTTGGGTCTCGCCACTCCAGCCGGGGTCCCGTGGCTGCGTTCTACCCCACCGGCCGCCCCACCATCACCACGCTCAACGCGCCGTCGCCGAACATCGCCTGCGCCGCGCGCTTGGCGTCGGCCATCGTCACGGCGCGGATGCGTTCGTTGCGCTCCACCAGCCACTCGCGGCCGTAGCCGTCGAGCTGCATCTGCACGAGCTGCCCGGCGATTTTGGAGGAGGTGTCGAAGCGCAGCGGATAGGAGCCGATGAGATAGCGCTTGCCCTTCTCCAATTCCTCCTGGGTCACGGCGTTGTTAGCCATGTCGAGGATCTCGCCGCGAATCACGTCGAGCGACTCCCGCGCGCGCTCGTTCTTGGTCGTGGTGCCGCCGGTGAGGTAATTGGCGTGATCCTGCGTCGCCAGCCCGGCGAAGGCGGTGTAGGCGAGGCCGCGCTTTTCGCGCACTTCGCGGAACAGCCGCGACGACAGGCCGGTGCCGCCGCCCAGGATATGGGCGAGCACGAAGCCGGCGGCGTAATTCTCGTCCTGGCGCGAGGGGCCGGGGCGGCCGAAGCGGATCGTCGTCTGCGGCACGTCGAGGTCAATCACCTCCTCAGCCCCGAGGCCGAGGAATGGCGCCGGGCCGATGGGATCTAGCGCAGCCTTGGCCGGCAGATGCGAGAAGGCCTCGTCGAGCAGGCGCCCGGCCCGCTCGGCGTCGATGGCGCCGACCACGCCGACATAGAGCTGGTCGCGTCCCATCAGCCGCTGGTGCAGCCGACCCATGTCGGCCCGCTCCAGCGCGTCGATGGTCTCGGGCGCGCCGTCGGGGGGATTCGCGTAAGCGTGGCCGGCGAAGACGCGGGCGCGAAACCCGCGCCAGGCGAGCGTGCCGGGGTCGTTGCTCTCGTGGCGCAGATGCGCCTTCATCTGTTCACGCACGCGCTCGAACGGCTCCTCGTCGAAGCGCGGCGCGTTAAGGGCCAGCGCCAGCAGGGCGCCGGCGCGGTCGAGATGCTTGGAGAGCGTGCGCATCCGCCCGCCGACCTTGTCGGAATCGGCGTGGAAACCGATCTCGATGGCCTTTTCGTCGAGCGCGCGGTGGAAGGCCTGGCTGTCGAGATCGCCGGCGCCCTCGTCGAGCAGGCCGGACAAGATGTTGGTCGCGCCGCCGCGCCCCTTGGGGTCCTGCGTCGCGCCGCCGCGAAACGCCAGCTCCAGGCTGACGATGGGCACCGCGTAATCCTCCACCAGCCACGCCTTGACCCCGCCGGGGGAGACGATCTCGCGGATATTTACCGCGCTCGCGGCGGCGGCGGGTGGCGCCATGCGCTCGTTCATAAGGGCGTTTCCTATAAGAGCCGGCGGTTCAAGCCGCCTGTTGGTCGGGATGGGTCAGGAATCCGGTGACGGCGCGGCGCCGGTCGAGCCAGGTCTTGGCGGCGGCCAGCACCGCCTCGGCGGTCACCGCCTCGATGCGCGCCGGCCAGGCCTGCACGTCGGCGATGGTCTGGCCGGTGGCGAGCGAGGAACCGTACCAGCGCGCGAGCGAGACCTGGCTGTCCTGGGCGTAGACGGCTTCCGCGATCAGCCGCGTCTTGCCGCGCTCCAGGTCCTCGGCCCCGACGCCCTCGGCGAGGAAGCCCTCGATGGCGGCGTCGAAGGCGGCGTCGAGTTCGGCCAGCGTCACGTCCGGCGTCGGCATGCCGTAGAGAAAGAAGCGGGTGTCGTCGAGCGCCGCGCCGGCGTAATAGGCCCCGGCCGCCACCGCCTTGTGGCCCTCGATGACGAGCTTGCGGTTGAGATAGCTGGTCTGGCCGCCGCCGAGCAGATGGGCGAGCACTTCCAGCGCCTCGGATTCGCCGGGCGCGGCGGTGGCGTGGCTGGGCGTCAGATAAACGCGCTGCCAGGCCGGCTGCTCGACCTTATCGTCGCTCACCGTCACCTCGCGCCGGGCGACGGGCTTGGGCTCGCGCGGGCGCTTGCGCACCGGCGGCTGGCCGTGCGGGCGGATCGGGCCGTAATGTTCTTCGGCAAGCCGCAGCGCCTCCTGCGGCGTGACGTCGCCGGCGACGATGAGGATGGCGTTCTCCGGCGTATAGAAGCGGCCGTAATAGGCGAGCGCATCCTCGCGGCCGAGCCCTTCGATCTCATGGCCCCAGCCGATCACCGGCTTGCCGTAGGGGTGATGGGTGAAGACGGCGGCCTGCATGGCCTCATTGAGCTGGGCCGAGGGGTCGGCGTCGCAATGCATCCGCCGCTCCTCCATGACCACGTCGCGCTCGGGGGCGACGATCTCGTCGGTGAGGATGAGGCCGGTCATTCGGTCGGCCTCGTAGGACATCATCAGGCCCAGATGCTCCTTGGCGACGCGCTGGAAATAGGCGGTGTAGTCGTTGCCGGTGAAGGCGTTCTCCTGGCCGCCGATCTCGGCCACCGCCTCCGAGAACGCGCCCTTGGGATGTTTCGCCGTGCCCTTGAACATCAGATGTTCGAGGAAATGGGCGATGCCGGATTTGCCGATGGGATCGTCGGCGGAGCCGTTGCGATACCAAACCATATGGGTGACGACGGGGGCGCGATGATCGGGGATGACGACGACCGTCATGCCGTTGCCGAGTTTGCGCTCGACGATCTCGGGACCCTTGTCTTGGGCGTTGAAACCCTTGTCTTGGGCGTTGGAACCCTTGTCTTGGGCATTGGAAGAAGCGGCGGGTGCGGCGTTGAGCGTCATGCGGCCTTCACGGATTGCGCCTGGGCCCGGCGACGCCGCGGCCAGCGCCTTATATAAGACGACATTTTCGGCGCGGCTAGTCGGCGCCCGGCCGGCTCTGGTAAGCGCGGACGCTCATCTCGGCGATGTCGCGCATCAGCGGGATCTCGTCGAGCGGTTTTCCCTCGGCGAGGTCGCGCCCGACCAGTGCGAGATGGCGGCCGAGCGCGCCATAGGTCTTGCGATCCTGTTGCAACGCGAAAGCGGTCAGCGCGCAATTGCGGGTCCAGAAGGCGCGCCGCTCCGGCAGATAGCTGGCCAGCAGCGCCTTCGCGCGCGCCTTGGCGCCGCGTATCGGCGCCAGTAACCGCTCCACCGGCTCGCCGGCCTCGAACCATTGTTCCGCCAGCGCGCCGCCGAGCACAGCCTTGTGGGCCTTGGCGACCGCCGCCGCGTCTTTCTCCGCCTCCGGGAGCGATTCGAGGATCTCGCCGATGAGATCGGCGGGAGAGATGGCGCGCGGCGCGACCGGGCCCAGTCCGAGCGACTCGACGAAGGCGATGAGCTTGAACGGCGGCGGCCTCTGCGCGGCCAGATTTTCGCCGAGGGCGATCTGGAGATAGCGGCCAATCCCGGCCGCGTCCGTCTGCGCCGCCAGCACGCTGTCGCGCATGCCGCGCACGGTGGCGTCGGCCTCAACCTTGCGCAGGCCCTCCAGGCTCAACACCTCCTCGACGCCGGAAGGTTTGGTCATGGCGGCGACGAAGCGCCAACCCCCGGCGGCCTTGAGGCTCGCCAGCGTCCCGCCGGCGCCCGATCCGTCGCAGGCCAGGATGAAGCCGCGCGCCGCCTGCGGCCGGTCGGCCTCGACCGGCGCCAGCGCATGGGCGCGCAGCGCCCGGATCGCCTCGTCGAGCGGGGCCTGGCGGTCGAGCGGCAGCCACGGGCGCATCCTGACCAGCCGCTCGACCAGCAGGCTCTCGACCCAGCCGCTTTTGGCCGCGCTCTTCAATTCCTCGATAGCGGCCGCGGCGAGCAGCGGGTCGCGGTGCATGGCGAAGCCGGCGAGCGTTTGCAGCAGCACGGGCGCGCGTTCGGCGGCGAGGGTCGTGACCATGCGGGCGGCCGCCTCGGAGGGGAAAGCGGCCAGCACCGAATTCAGCGCGTCATAGGAGGCGAAGGCGTCGCCCTCGGCCGCCTCGGCGATGTCGGCGAGCGCCGATTTGAGATCGCCGGCGACCGGCCCTGCGGCTCCCGGCTCCTCGCTCTCGAGCAATTCGACGACGCGCGTCTTCAGCCGATTCGGCACGCTCCAGCCGGAATCGCTGAAAATCTTGGCGACCAGAACCAGCCCCGCCGCGTCGAGCCGCTCGGTCGCCAGCGCCTCGTCGAGCTTGCCGTAGAGGGCGCCGCGCAATTCGCGGGCGCTGGGATCGCCGCCGTTGGCGTCGATCGCCACCTCGGTCAGCATGGCGACGACGCTCTCGAACAGCTCCTCGTCCTCAAGGTGCGGCGGCTCGGCCGCGTCCTCGACGCGGCCGAGGAACTCCTCGAACAAGGCGAGCGCATCGCCGTCGCCGCCGTCGACGAGGCCCACCTCGGCGCGCAGCGTCTCGCGCAACTGCGCCAGGGTCTCCTCGTCGAGTGAATTGAGAAGGTCGGCCAGCGACGCTTCGCTGGCGGCGCGGCGGCGCGGTTTGTCGCTCGGCGGCTTCTTCGGCAAGGGCTCGACTCCGTTGGGCGAAAACAAGCGCGAGGTTTAGCCGAGGAAGGCGGGCAAGCAAACCCGGCGCGACGGTGGGGAAGCCGACAAATGATCGCCTCCGGCGGCCTTGATCGGGGCGCGCGGCGATCGCATTTGACATCGCGGCGGCTCGCTTCTAGGGCTGTCTGTGTGTTTTCGGGCTGCGTCCGAGCCGACTCCGCGGACGATCGAACGCTCGCGGGCGCGAGGCGAGGGGCGGTTCCCACGCGAGGCAATAAGGGTCGGGACGTTATGCCGCTCAGGGTTTCCGGCAAGAACCTGGATATTGGCGAGGCTTTGCGCACGCATGTGCTAGAGAAGCTGCAACCGCTCATCGCTCGCTATTTCGACGGCAAGATCTCGGGCCATGTCGTGATCTCGCCGGAGGGTTCGGCCTTCCGCACCGATTGCTCGCTGCACCTGAGCTCGGGCATGAACCTGCAATCGGAGGGACGCGCCCATGAGCCCTATTCCAGCTTCGAGCAGGCCGCCGACAAGATCGAGCGCCGCCTGCGCAAATACAACAAGCGCCTGAAGGAGCACGCCGCGGGGGCGGAGGCGGCGGCGGCCGACCGCCAGCAGCGCGAGATCGCCAAATTCGTGATCGAGGCGCCCGCCGAGGATCACGAGGAGGCGCCGGTCGATTTCGCGCCGGTGGTGGTGGCCGAAGGCGCCGCGCCGCTGAAGCTGATGTCGGTGGCCACGGCGGTGTCGGAACTCGATCTGACTGGCGCGCCGGTGGTGGTGTTCCAGCACGCCACAAGCTCGCGGGTGAATATCGTCTATCGCCGCCGCGACGGCGCCATCGGCTGGCTCGATCCGCGCTGAGCGGTGGCGCGTTTCTTGCCGCCTAGGAGCGGATCGGCGGACGGCGCGGTCTCTCGGCGAGGTAGCGGGTCTCTCGGGGAGCAACGAGTCTCTCGGCGAGGTTTCGAGTTTCTTGGCGAGGTTTCGAGTTTCTTGGCGAGGAATTGAGTTTCTTGGAATGTCCCTCGACAAAATTCTGACGCAGGACGCGGTGATCCCCGCGTTGCGCGTGAATGGCAAGAAACAGGCGCTCCAGGAGCTCTCGGAGCGGGCGGCGGCGGTCTCCAAATTGCCGTCGCGCGAGATTTTCGACGCCATCCTGCAACGCGAGCGGCTGGGGCCGACCGGCGTCGGCGACGGCATCGCCATTCCGCACGGCAAGCTGGCGCGCTGCGAACGCATCTGCGGCGTGTTCGCGAGACTGGAACGGCCGATCGATTTCGAGGCCCTCGACGGACTGCCGGTCGACCTCATCTTCCTGCTGATCGCGCCCGAATCGGCCGGCGCCGACCACCTCAAGGCGTTGGCGGCGATCGCGCGGGCGCTGCGCCGCCCCGGCTGCGCCGAGCAGTTGCGCGGCGCGCGCGACGCGGCCGCGATCTATTCGCTGTTGACCATCTCGCCGGCCTCGAACGCCGCCTGAACCCTGAAGGAAGCCCGATGAAAACGAGGGTCGTCGTCACCTTGAAGCCGAGCGTCCTCGACCCCCAGGGCAAGGCGATCGAGGGCGCGCTGAAGTCGCTGGGGCTGGAGGGCGTCGCCAGCGTGCGCCAAGGCAAAGTGTTCGACATCGAACTCGCCGGGGTTGAGGGCGAGGCGGCCGACCGGCTGCTGCGCGAGGCCTGCGAGAAACTGCTCGCCAACACCATCGTCGAAAACTATGCGATCCAACATGACTAAGCCGCTGAAAGCCGCCGTGCTGCTGTTCCCCGGCTCTAACCGGGAGGGCGACGTCGCGCGCGCGCTGCGCCGCGCCGGCGCCGAGGTCGAGGTCGTCTGGCACGACAGCGAGCGGCTGCCAGTGGGAACCGATCTGGCCGTGCTGCCGGGCGGCTTCTCCTATGGCGATTATCTGCGCTGCGGCGCCATCGCGGCGCGGGCGCGGGTGATGGCGGCCGTGAGCGAGCACGCCGCGCGCGGCGGGCTGGTGCTCGGCGTCTGCAACGGCTTCCAGATCCTGTGCGAGGCGGGGCTGCTGCCCGGCGCCCTGATGCGCAACTCGGGTCTCAAGTTCGTCTGCCGCATGCAGACTTTGCGGGTCGAAAACAACCAGACGCGGTTCACCCGCGGCTATGAGGCCGGCGCGGTCGTCACCTACGCGCTGGCGCATGGCGAGGGAAACTATGTCGCCGCGCCACAGGAGATCGAGGCGCTTGAGCGCGAAGGCCGCGTCGCCTTCCGCTATTGCGACGCGGAGGGCCGGCCAAGCGCCGCGGCCAATCCCAACGGCTCCCTCAACAACATCGCCGGGATCTACAACTCCGGGTTCAACGTGCTGGGCCTGATGCCGCATCCCGAGAACCTCATCGACGCGCTGACCGGCGGCGTCGACGGGCGGCCGATGTTCGAGGCGCTCGCGGCGGCTTGACGGCGCGCGCCGCGCCGGCGCCCCATTGCGGCCATGATGAACATTAAAAACTCTTCATCATGAAGAATCGCCTTACCGTCGCCAGCGCGGCGACCCTGACGCTGCTGACGATTGGCGTTACCGGCTCCGCGCGCGGCGAGGAGGCGTTTCAGCCGTCCGTGCGAATGAACGGGTTCGCGTTCTGCTCGGCGGGACCGGGCGCCTGCCAGCGTTTCCAGGGCTATATCTATGTCGGACGCGCCGCCGGCCCGGAAGCGACGCCGAAGGGCGTCGCGGCCGCCCCGACGGACAGCCCGACCCTCGGCGACGAGCGGCTCTACATCCACCTGGACGGCGCCGACGACCGTTGACGCCCGGCGCTCCTCAGTAGAGGCCGCCGGTGCCGGGGCCGACGCCGCGCTCGACCTCGGGCGAGGAGGCGCTGCCCTGGGCGACGGCGCCGCCGTAGGAGGTCGGCGGCTCGGTGCCGGGCTTGAACGCCTCCAGGATCGTGCCGGGGCCGGTCGCGCGCATGCCGGTGTGGACGTTGACCGAGACGAGCTTGATGCCCGCCGGCACGCGGAACGGCGTGTCGGGCGTGTCCTTGAGCGCCATTTTCATGAAATCGCGGAAAATCGGCGCGGTGTAAAGCGCGGCCTGGGCGCTGTCGCCAAGCGAGCGCGGCTTGTCGTAGCCCATGAACACGCCGAAGGTGAGGTTGGGCGAATAGCCGACGAACCACAGATCCTTGGCGTCGTTGGTGGTGCCGGTCTTGCCGGCGAGCGTGCGGTGCAGTTCGCTGATCGCGATGCCGGTGCCGCGCTGGATGACGCCCTGCATGATCGAGGTGATCTGATAGGCGGTCAGCGGGTCGGTGACGAGGTTGCGCGGGTCCTTGCGCTTGTCGACGAGCTTGGGCTCGTCCTGGTTATGCCAACTCGTGGCGTCGCAGCCCTCGCAGATGCGCTCGTCGTGGCGGTAGATCGTATTGCCCCAGCGGTCCTGGATGCGGTCGATCAGCGTCGCCTTGATCGGCATGCCGCCATTGTCGAACATGGAATAGCCGGTGACCATGCGCAGAACCGTGGTCTCGCCGGCGCCCAGCGACATCGAGAGATACGGCGGCAGGTTGTCGTAGATGCCGAATTTCTTGGCGTACTCGGCCACCAGCGGCATGCCGATGTCGCGGGCGAGGCGCACCGTCATCTGGTTGATCGAATGCTCGATGCCGTAGCGCAGCGTATGCGGGCCGCCGGACTTGCCCTCGAAGTTCTGCGGCGTCCACATCTGCCCGTTGCCCTGATCGATGGTGATGGGTTCGTCGAGCACGATCGAGGAAGGCGTATAGCCGTTGTCGAGCGCGGCGGCGTAGACGAAGGGCTTGAAGGAGGAGCCGGGCTGGCGCAACGCCTGGGTGGCGCGGTTGAACTCGGACTGGTCAAAGGAGAAGCCGCCGACCATCGCCAGCACCCGCCCGGTGAACGGGTCCATCGCCACGCAGGCGCCCGACACGTCCGGGATCTGGCGCAAGCGATATTGCCCGTTCTTGCCGGCGATCGGCTCGACATAGAAGGCGTCGCCGGGCTTCAACAACTGGCGGAAGCGGCGATAGGGAAACTGGTTGCCGGCGAACAGCACCGTGCCGGTCTCGCGCGACGGCGACAGGTCGCCCGAGGGCTCGTGCTTGGGTTGCAGGCCGATGCGAATCTGTGTGTCGGTCACGTCGAGCGCGACGGCGAGCCGCCAGGGCTTGATGTCGCCGTATTCCGGCAACTGGCCCAGCGCCACGCCCCAATCCTGACCGACGTCGAGCGTCTTGACGACGCCGTGCCAGCCATGCGCCTCGTCATAGCGCACGAGGCCGTCGACGAGCGCCTTGCGGGCCAGGACCTGGGTGCTGGGGTCAAGCGTGGTGTGGACCGAGAGGCCGCCCTCGTAGAGTTTCTTCTCGCCATAGCGGTCGAGCAACTCGCGCCTAACCTCTTCGGTGAAGTAGCCGCCGGCGATCGAATCCGGCGTCAACACGCGCGGATGGATGACGAGCGGCTCGGCGTGCGCCTCCTTGGCCTGCGCGTGGGTGATGTAGCCATCTTCCTCCATACGGCCGATGACGTAGTTGCGGCGGTCGATGGCGCGCTCGTGGTTGCGGTAGGGGTTGAGGGCCGAAGGCTCCTTCGGCAGCGCCGCGAGATAGGCGACTTCGGCGATGGTGAGTTCGTGCACGGATTTGTCGAAATAGTTGAGCGCGGCGGCGGCGACGCCGTAATTGCCGAGGCCGAGGTAGATTTCGTTGAGGTAGAGTTCGAGGATCTTATCCTTGGAATAAGCGGACTCGATGCGCAGGCTGAGCAGGATTTCGCGGATCTTGCGCTCGACCGTGCGGTCGGAGGTCAAAAGGAAGTTCTTGGCGACCTGCTGGGTGATGGTCGAGGCGCCCTGGATGTGCCGGTGGCCCTCCAGGAACACCACCGCCGCGCGCAAAATGCCCTCGGGATCGACGCCGCGGTGGGTGTAGAAATTCTTGTCCTCGGCCGAAATGAAGGCCTCTTTGACGAGAGGGGGAATGGCGGAGGACGGCAGATAGAGGCGGCGCTCGTGCGAATATTCAGCCAAGAGGCTGCCGTCGGCGGCGTGGACGCGCGTCATCACCGGCGGCTCGTAGTTCTTCAAATGGCTGTAATCGGGCAGATCTTGCTCGAACTTGAAGATGACGACGGCCGCCGCCGCCGCGACGACGAGGAAGACCATCGCGCCCGTGGCGAACAGAAAGCCGAGGAATCGCCCGATCGCGCGCATGTCCTAAATCCCGAACCCGATGGTCGCGGCCAGCTTCGATGGCCACGACAAGCTTCGACGGCGAGCGCTAACCCCGCCTCCCGCCTGCCAAATCGCGGCCGGAGCATCTTACCGGCTTCGCCGTGTCGAGCCTAGTTGCGGCGAAACTAAGGAGAGGGTTTCGCCCCCGGCGCGCTCGCCGTCAGCGCATGGGAGGCCGGTTCGCCGTTCGGATCGGCCTTGGCGAAGAAGCCGTCGACCGCCTTCCGCATCGCCTCGGCGGTTTTGTCGCGCCACTGCGGCGATTTGAGGTTGGCGACATCATGGGCGTTGGAGAGATAGCCAAGTTCAACCAGCACGGAGGGAAAATCCGGCGCCTTGAGCACGACGAAGCCGGCAGAGCGCTCGGGATTGTGATTGAGCGTTTCGGCCTCGCCGAGCCGCGCGACCAAGCCGTGCGAGAACAGATGCGCATACGCGCGGGTCTCGCGGCGCTTGAGGTCGAACAGAATATCGGCGACGCCGGGATCGGCGGCCTTCGTCGTCTCGCCGGCCTCGCGGTCGGCGGCGTTCTCGCTTTCGGCGATGCGCTGCGCCTCGGCGTCGGAGGCTTTGTTTGAGCAGGTATAGACCGTCGTGCCGGAGACGGCGGTCGATTCGCGCAAAGTGTCGGCGTGAATGGAGACGAACAGTGCGGCGTTGGCGGCGCGCGCCTTGGCGACGCGATCCTCCAGCGAGACATATTGATCGCCGACGCGCGTCATGACGACGCGATAGCGCCCCGTCGCCTCCAGTTTGTCGCGCAATGCCTCTGCAAATGCGTAGACCAGCGTTTTCTCGACCGCACCGTCGGCGCCATAGGCGCCGCCGTCGACGCCGCCGTGGCCGGGATCGAGCACGATCACCGGCAGGCCCCGGGCGGGCGCGCTCGGCGCCGGAGCGGGCGCGGCGGCGAGCGGCGGAGGAGCGTGATCGAGCGCGGCGGCGGCGAAGGCGGTCTCTGCGCAGGCGCGCAGGAATAGCGTCAGTCGCGAGGGCGTCTCGCCTGGAGCCAGGCGGCGCGTCTCGACATGGGCGACGCAGGCCGGCCGCGCCAAGTCGATCACCACGCGCGACTTGCCGGGCCCGAACAGGCCGAAGCGGAACGCCTTGATGAGCGCGTCCGGGTGGCGCGCAACCGCCCGGCCGGCCTGCGGTCTGAGGCGGAAATCGACCGCGGGCATGTCGAGCACGATGCGGTCGGGATTGGCGATTTCGCGCGCGCGCGCCGTCACCGGGGCGGAGAGATCGAAGGACAGGCGCGCGCGGGCGCCATCGTCGGCGAGATGCACGACCGCCGCGACCGGCGGCGCCTCGTCGGCGCGCGCCGGGGCCCAGGCGAGAACGAAGAGCGCCGCCACCACGGGCCACAGATGGAAAATGCGCGACATTCCGGCTCCCGCTGCGGGCTCATACCACTAAAGCGAAGTCGGGGTTAAGCTTGTATTGCCGCGCGCATTGCGGAGGCGCTTTTCGCCGTCGCGATCGATTTGTCGCCGCCGCCGGGAACAGCGAGGCTCGCGCGGCGTAGATTCAGCATCTGTCGGTCGAACCCACAGGAGAGTCAGATGAACAGTCTACGCAAAATCACCGCCGTCGCCGCCGCTTCCGCCGCCCTCGGACTCGTCGCCCTCGGCGCGGGACCCGCCGCGGCGCAGAACGCCATCGTGCAGGGCTGGCGCTACAACAACAATCCCGCCTGGGCCGATCAGCAGCCGTATCTCGGCGTGAACTCGGGCGACTACGGCGCGCCCGCCTACGCTCCGGGTTATGCTCCCGGCTATAACAGCGGCTATGCCTATGGTTATGGCGACCCCTACGCCGGCGGCGCGACCATTGCGATCTGCCCGGGCGGCTATCGTCTCGGCCCGTCTGGACGCGAGTGCTGGCCGGATTAATCTTTCCGGCGCCCATGGTACCGCCACCCCGGCTCGAACGGGGGACCTCTAGATCCACAATCTAGCGCTCTAACCAACTGAGCTATGGCGGCGAACCGGAGTGGCGCGGACTCTAATGTCAAACCCGCGCCAAGGCAAGCCGGTCTCAGCACTCGATCGGCTCGACTGCGGCGATCTCGACGCCGAAACCGCCGAGCCCGACATATTTACGCGGGGAATCGCTACGCAGCCTGATCGAGGTGACGCCGAGGTCGCGCAGGATTTGCGCGCCCAGGCCGACCTCGCGCCATAGCGTCTGGCGCGTGTCCTCAGTGCTCTCGGAACCAGCGACATTGAGCGGCACGCCCGCCGCACCGTCGCGCAGATAGACCAGCACGCCGCGCCCCTCCTCCTTGAAACGCTTGAGGCAGCGCTCGATCGCGCCGCCGCCGAAGATGTCGTTGAGGATGTCGGCACGGTGCAGTCTCGCGGGGACTTCGCGCCCGTCGCCGAGCGAGCCGTGGACGAAGGCGAAATGCAGCACGGGATCGAAGCGGGTGCGATAGGCGTAGCAGGTGAGTTCGCCGATCGGCGACTTGACCTTATGAGTGGAGACGCGCTCGACCAGCTTCTCCCGCGCTTGCCGGTAGGCGATGAGTTCGGCCACCGAGATGCGCTTCAGCTTGTGCTTGTCGGTGAAGGCGGCGATCTGCGGCCCCACCATCACCGTGCCGTCGTCGTTGGCGAGTTCGCAGATGACCGCGACCGGCGGCAGCCCGGTAAGATTGCACAGGTCGATCGCGGCTTCGGTATGGCCGGAGCGCATGAGCACGCCGCCGTCCTTGGCGACGAGCGGGAACACATGGCCGGGGCGGACGAAATCGCCGGCGCCCATGTTGCCGTTGGCGAGCGCGCGCACGGTGTTGCAACGCTGCTCGGCCGAAATGCCGGTGGTGAGCCCGTGTTTGACATCGACGGAAACGGTGAAGGCGGTGCCGAGCGGGGCGTCGTTGACCGCGACCATCGGGTTGAGATGCAGCCTCTTGGCCTCGTCGGCGGTCAGCGGCGCGCAGACGATGCCGCAGCCGTTGCGAATGATGAAGGCCATCTTCTCGGTCGTGCAATGGGCGGCGGCGACGATCATGTCGCCCTCGTTCTCGCGATCGTCGTCATCGGTGACGACAACGATCTCGCCACGGGCGAAGGCCTCAAGGGTTTCGTTGACGCTGTCAGACATGGAACGCGGCTCCGTAGTGGCCAGTTCGAGGAAATCGTTGGGGGTGACGGCGCCGCGGGTTTCGGCGACGATGCGCTCGGCGGTCTCGCGCGAGACCCAGGCCCGCTCGCCTCGGCAAATGAGGGTGACGGCGCCGGGAGAGACGCCGAGACGCCGCGCGAAATCGACGCGCTTGACGCTGTTCTGTACGAGCCAGTCGGCGAGCTTCATTGCGCCTCAATAAATGGAATCGCTTTTTAGTTCAACTCAATTATCGGTTTCGTCGGCGCCCCCTCGCGCTGCGCGAGGTTTATGATAAAGGCAGGGCGACAAGGAGAGTGCGATGCGGGGGTGGGTGGTCGCGGCGGCAGCCTCGTTGGCGGCGGTGTCGGCCGTCAGCCTCGCCCGCGCCGATTTTGCGCGGACCTTGACGGGTCCCGCTGCTTACGGCGATTGGCGGATCGACGCGCCGGGCCTGCGCTTTCGCATCACGCCCGCCGACCTGCCGCCGCCCAACGCCACGCCCTCGACCGCCAATCCCGCTCGCGCGGTCCCGAGACCCGCCGCGACGTTGCCCAAGGCGCCCTTCGGCTTCGCGGCCGATGAACTCGCGCACGGCTTCAACGAACCGCGCGTGCTGCGCACCGCGCCCAACGGCGACGTATTCCTCGCCGAAAGCGGCGGCGGGCGGGTGCTGGCGCTGCGCGGCGTCGATGAGGACGGTCAGCCGCAGGTCAGCGTCTTCGCCTCCGGCCTCGACCGGCCCTATGGCGTCGCCTTCTATCCGCCGGGCCCGGAGCCGAAGTTCGTCTATGTCGCCACCCCCGCCGAGGTCTATCGCTACCCCTACAAGTCCGGCGATCTCATCGCCACGGGCAAGGCGCAAAAGATCGTCGCGCTACCTGACGGCGTCGGCCATTGGTCGCGCGATCTCGCCGTCTCCGCCGACGGCAAGACGATATTCGCCTCCGTCGGTTCGGCCTCCAACGACGCCGAGGAGATGAAACCGCTCGCCGGGCTGGAGGCGTTTCGCAAGACCCATGCGCTGGGCGCTGCTTGGGCGCAGGAGGCCGGGCGGGCGGATGTGCTGGCCTTCAATCCCGACGGCGGCGCCATGCGGGTGTTCGCCACCGGCCTGCGCAACTGCTCGGGCCTTGGCGTGCAGCCGCAGACAGCGGCGCTGTGGTGCGTCGTCAACGAACGCGACCATCTCGGCGACGACCTGCCGCCAGATTTCGCCACCACGGTCGGCGCCGGCAAGTTCTACGGCTGGCCCTGGTATTACATCGGCGATCACGAGCAGCCGGGGCGATCCAAGGAGCGGCCGGATCTCAAGGGCCAGATCACCGTGCCCGATGTGCTGCTGCAACCCCATTCCGCGCCGCTGGGCATCGCCTTTTACACGTCGTCGCATTTCCCGCAGAAATACCGCGACAGCGCCTTCGTGGCCATGCATGGCTCGTGGAATCGGGCCAAACGCACGGGTTACAAGGTGGTGCGGCTGGTGTTCGACAATGGCCGGTCGACCGGGGAATACGAGGATTTCCTGACCGGCTTCGTCTCTGAGGGTGGCGACGTCTGGGGCCGCCCCTCGGGCGTCACCGTCACCAAAGGCGGCAACCTGCTCGTCTCCGACGATCTCGGCGGCGTGATTTGGCGCGTGCGCTATACCGGCGCCGGGCCAGTCGCGCGCTGACGCGGGGCCGAGTCAGCGCGCCAACAGGGTGCGTCGATCGCGTTCGCGCTCGCGGCGGCGATCCTGCGCGGGTTGATAGGCGACCTTGCCGTGATGCTGGCAATAGGGCGTGCCATGATGCGAGGGCGAGCCGCAATAGCGGAACTCCGTCGAGGAGGGATCGCCGATCGGCCACTTGCACATGGACTCGCGCAATTCGACGATCGTAACCTTGAGCGACATCGACACCACGACGTCTTCGG
>JAJYDD010000288.1 GCA_021777795.1 Pseudomonadota bacterium
CCGAAGGCGCGGTCGTCATGCGGGCTAAGACGCTGGCGCTCATCCGCGCCGGCGACATGAAAAAAGGCGACGTGCTCGGCGCGGCGCGCATCGCCGGCATCATGGCCGCCAAGCGCACGCACGAACTGATCCCCCTCTGCCACCCCCTCGCACTCACCGGCGTCGAAGTCGAGATCGCGCCCGACGAGGCGCTGCCGGGCCTGCGGGTGCGGGCGCGGGCGCGGGTGAAAGGCGCCACCGGCGTCGAGATGGAGGCGTTGACCGCCGTCAGCGTCGCCTGTCTCACGATCTACGACATGGCCAAGGCGGTCGATCGCGGCATGCGCATCGAGGGCGTTAGACTCGTCGAGAAAATGGGCGGCAAGAGCGGCCATTGGCGCGCGGAGGAACCATGAAGGAGCCGATGATAAGCGTCGCTGAGGCCCTGACGCGCGTGCTCGCCGCCGCCCGGCCGGTGGAGAGCGAAGAGGTGGCGCTCGCGCAAGCGTTCGGCCGCACGCTGGCGGCGCCGGTGGTCGCGGGCCGCACCCAGCCGCCCTTCGCCAATTCGGCGATGGACGGCTATGCCCTGCGCGCCCGCGACGCCGCTACGCCTGGCGCGCGGCTGCGGCTGATCGGCGAATCGGCGGCGGGCCGCGGCTTTGAGGGCGAGATCGGCGCGGGCGAGACGGCGCGCATTTTCACCGGCGCGCCCCTGCCCCCGGGCGCCGACGCCATTGCCGTGCAGGAGGACGCCCGGCGCGACGGCGACTTCGTGGTGTTCGACTCAGCGGCGAAGCCCGGCGACCATGTGCGTCTCGTCGGCCTCGATTTCCGCGACGGCGACGCGCTGCTTGCGGCCGGCCGGCGGCTGAGCCCGCGCGACGTCGCGTTGATCGCGGCGGCCAACCGGCCGACGGCGACGGTGCGCCGCAAGCCTCGCGTCGCCATCCTCGCGACAGGCGACGAATTGCGCTCGCCCGGCCAGACCCTAGGGCCGGCGCAAATCGTCGCCTCCAACAATTTCTTCGTCGCCGGGCTCGCTCAGGGGCTCGGCGCTGAGGCGATCGACCTCGGCATCGCGCCCGACCGGCCGGAGGCTCTGGCCGAGCGGATCGCGGCGGCGCGATCCGCCCGTGCGGATGTGCTCGTCACTCTCGGCGGCGCCTCGGTCGGCGACTACGATCTCGTGCAGAAGGCCTTGACCGACGCCGGCTTGGAGCTGGGGTTCTGGCGCATCGCCATGCGCCCGGGCAAACCGCTGATGTTCGGCCGCATCGGTGAGATGCTGGCTTTGGGCCTGCCTGGCAATCCGACCTCCTCGGCGGTCTGCGGGCTGCTGTTCCTGGCGCCGCTGGTGCGCGCGCTACAAGGCGACCCCGACGCCGGCGCCGACCTGACCGAGCCGGCGCGGCTCGCCGTCGATCTCCCCGCCAACGGCGTACGCCAAGATTACATACGCGCATCCGTCACGCCCGACGGCGCCGGCGGCTGGCTCGGCGCGCCGCTCGCCAATCAGGATTCGTCGCTGGTGCGGCTGCTTTCGCACGCCGAGGCGCTCATCGTGCGCGCGCCTCACGCGCCGCCGGCGCGCGCAGGCGAGCCCTGCCGCGTGTTGCGCCTCGGCCCGCTCGGCGCTTAAGCGCCGACCAGGACGCGGCGGAAGAAATCCGCCGTCGCGGCGCGCGCCGCCCGCCCCGCCTCGGGGTCCGGTGTGAAAGCCACCTCGCCGCCGCGCCCCTGGTGGGAGAACGGGTCCGTCACGACCCTCGCGGGCTCGCCGACTTGATCGAAAGCGTGCGTCGCGCCGGGATAGACAACGACGCGGATGGAATCGCGATCGAAGCCGTCGAGGCCGCCGACCAGCGTCTCGGGCGCGTCGGGGCCGTCGTAATCGTCGGCGCCGCCGCATTGCAGCAGGATCGGCGCGCCGGTGAGATCGCGGAATTCGTAGCCCTCGACGCGATTATAGAGCCAGCACACGGGATAGAGCGGCGCATGGGCGGCGAAGCGCTCGCCATTGCGCAGGTAGCGGCGCGCGACGGCGCGCGTCGCGGTGAGCATGGCGAGCGCGCCGCCCCACGAGAAACCCATTACGCCGATGCGCAGCGCGTCGACTTCCGGCCGTGTCGTCAAATAGCGGAAGGCGCCGAACACGTCGGGGAAAGTGTCGGCGACGTTTTTCGGCCGGTCGAGGCCGCCCTTGAGGCCGCGCGGCGTCCACATGTCGATTTCCAGGCTCGTAATCCCCGCCTTGGCCAGCGCCTCGGCATAGGCGGGCCCACGGCTGTCGGGCCCCGCGGAGCCGTGGGCGATGACGACGGCCGCGCGCGAAGGCGCATCGGCAACGCGCAGGCGCCCCGGCACGCGCAGCGGCGCCACCGCGCCTTCGGCAGGAAATTCGACCGATTCGACAGGCATTCTCGCCCCCTCTTTGCGCGCATGTTAGGCTTACCTTGTTAACCCCGGCGAAACGGCGAGGGAATCCCATGCTCGCGCAGACGAGAAACCTGGAACGGGCGCGCGCCCAATTCGCGGAGCCCGGCGCGCGGCTGATCGCCGATCTCTACCTGTGGACGATGGCCGCGGGCCTGCGCGGGGCGACGGCGGCCGAATTGTTCGACGGCTATTGCCGCCGTCTGGTCGAGGTCGGCGTGGCGCTGACGCGCGGCTATGTCTCGACGCAGACCCTGCACCCGCAATGGATGGGCTACGGCTACCTGTGGACCCGCCAACTCAACGCCGTGCAGGAAAGCCAATATCCGCGCGCGGATGCGCCGCGCTCGGCGTGGCTGGAAAGCCCGTTCCTGCCGCTCATCGAACGCGCGCGCGGCGGAGAGGCGGCGCCGACGCTGCGACGTCGACTCGCGCTCGGCCAAGAGGAGCGCGACTTTCCCGCCCTTATCGAGTTCCATGAGGCGGGAGCGACCGACTATTTCGCTATCGTTTACTCATTCGGCGTCAAAGGCGATCCCGCGCACGGAACCGGCGTCGTGCTGTCCTTCGCCGTCGATGCGGCGGACGGCTTCGACGATGCCCACCTCATGCTGATGGAGGCGACCCTGCCCGGCTTGGCGCTGGCGCTGAAGGCGCATGCGGGCCACAACATTGCGTCGAGCTTGCTCAGCGCCTATCTCGGCGAAGACGCGGGCCATCGCGTGCACAATGGCGCGGTGATCCGCGGCGAAGCCGACAGTCTCAGCGCCGTCGTCTGGTACGCCGACCTCAAAGGCTTCACCGCCACCAGCGACCGCTGGCCGGGGCCGGCGATCATCGACATGCTCGACGACGCCTTCGAGGCGCTCGCAGCGCCGCTGCGGCCGCGCGGGGGACAAGTGCTCAAATTCATCGGCGACGCCATGCTCGCCATTTTCGCCGTCGATGGCGAAGCGGAGGCCGCCGTCTGTCAGCGCGCGCTCGACGCCGCCGAGGAAGCTATCGCCGCCCTTCGCGAGAGCGCCAGCCGCCGCGCCGAAGCCGGCCTGCCAAGCGTGGAGGCCGATATCGCATTGCATGTCGGGGAGGTGCTTTATGGAAACGTCGGCGCCGCCGACCGGCTCGATTTCACCGTCATCGGGCCAGCGGTCAATGAAGCCGCGCGCATCGAGAAACAATGCGACGCGCTCGGCCAGCGCATCCTCGCCTCGGAGCGTTTCGCGCGCGCGGCCGATCTTTGCGGCGGCCGCCTCGCGCCGCTGGGATCCTATGCGTTGCGCGGGGTCGCTCAGCCGCAGACGCTGTTCGGCGTCGTCAAAGACGACGGGCCGGCCGCGTAGCGCTCAGCGCGCCGCTTTCGCCAGCCCGCGCGACGACTTGCCCTTGCGCGATTTGCCAAAACCGCTCGCCTTGGCGAGTTCGGAACGCCGCGCCGCAAAGGAGGAGGCGACCATCGGATAATCGGGCGGCAGGCGCCATTTCTGCTTGTAGGATTCCGGCGTCAGCCCGAGCTTGGCGAGGTGGAACCGCAACGTGCGGTACCGCTTGCCGTTCTCCAGGCTCACCAGATAGTCGGGCGTGACGGAGTCTCGGATCATCGAGGGCGTGGCGGCCGGCAACGGCGCTGCGGGCGCGGCTGCGACGTTGGTGAGACGCGAAAACGTCGCGTGCACGGATTCCACGAGCGACTTCAGCTCGCTCGCTGGGATGGCGTTGTTGGTCACGAAGGCTTTGACAACGTCCGCGGTCAATTCGGTGATGTCTGCGTTGTTCAAGGCAACCTCTATTGTCTTTTCATGCGTGGCTGTCGAAAACCGACAGCGATCGGCCACAACCAAATAATTCCGCAGTCACATACATTGCATTTTTGCGCTTCAAAGCGATCCATGCCGGGCTGCGATTTGCGAGCGCGACTTGTGGTGCCCTTGCCAGCGAGTGCTAAGTTTAATCTCGAAAAATCGCGCTGTCGAGACGGCGATGCCGTCTTTCCGCAACGGCGCCGATCAAATATGACGCGAAAATGCGATTTCACACATAACAAAAATGGTTAATATGCGAACTTTATACTTGGCAAGTATGTTAATTTGCGATTTAAGCATTTTTCCCTGTAACGCGGGAGGTTCACATAGCAATAATGCAAATCTCGTCAGCCGTTACGTAGTTCCAAAGAACATAAACGGCCGATTTGCGGAATCGGTGCGCGCGCGATGCGATTCACGCCCCGGGCCCGACGCAACGCACGCAGCACTTGCGAATCGAATCACCAGCTACGCGGGCAGGCTCGACGCATGGCCTTGCAACGACCGACGCGGCCCAACGCAACGAGGGTCAAGCAAATCGACGCAGGATGCGCGCCATTGTCTCCGGCGCGGCGCGAACCGTCATGTGAACTCGGCCGTCCGAGTCGTCGCGACGGCTCATCACTTCGGCGTGTTCGTAAAGCCAATGCACGGAGCGGCCGTCGGCGCCGTCGAGATCGAGGTCGATCGTGCGCCGCCCCTCGGCGAGCCGCGTCTCGATCGCCGACAAAAGATCGCCGATTCCCTCCCCGGTCAGAGCCGAGACGGCGACGGGCTTCAGCGAACTGACCGTCAGCGCCGCCCGGCGCTCGGGATCGAGCCGGTCCACCTTGTTCCACACCTCGATCAGCTTCTCGTCGGCGCGGTCGACGCCGAGATCGGCCAGAATCGTCTTCACATCCTCGGCCTGCGCGTCGGCGTCGACGTGGCTGATGTCGCGCACATGCAGGATGACATCGGCCGCCAGCACCTCTTCGAGCGTGGCGCGGAAGGCGGAAATCAGCAGCGTCGGCAAGTCGGAGATGAAGCCGACGGTGTCGGAGAGGATCGCCGCGCCGCCGTGCGGAAGGCGCAGCGCGCGCATCGTCGGGTCGAGGGTGGCGAACAGCATGTCGGCCGCCATCACGTCGGCGCGGGTCAGGCGGTTGAACAGCGTCGATTTGCCAGCGTTTGTGTAGCCGACCAGCGCAACGATCGGGAACGGAACCTGCTTGCGGCTCTTGCGATGCAGCGCGCGCGTCTTCTTGACTTGTTCGAGGTCGCGCGTGATGCGGATCATGCGCTCCTGGATGAGCCGG
>JAJYDD010000289.1 GCA_021777795.1 Pseudomonadota bacterium
CCATTGGTCAGTCCCACCGGCCTGAAGGCGCGATCGAAGCGGCGCGCCAGCCGACGCGCCGCCCGCTGGGTCGCAAGGCAAAGGCAGCCGTCGCGCACTTCGCGGATCGCGTCGGGCGGAAGCTCGCTTGTCGTCGGCATAGAATGTTGATATCAAATTATCTCGTCGCCTGCAATGCAGAGCAGGGGGATGCAATCGCGCTATCGTTGGGGGATCGTCGCGGCGGGCGGCCTGCTCGGTTGCGTCGCCATCGGCGCGATGTTCGCGCTGCTGGTGTTTTTGACCCCGATGGCCGCCGAGACCGGCTGGAGCCGCACCGGAATTTCCAGCGCGATGACGGTCGCGTTCTTGACGATGGCGCTCGGCAGCCTCGGCTGGGGCGCGTTCTCGGATCGCTACGGGCCGCGCCCTGCGGCCTTGGCCGGCGCGCTGATGCTGGCGGCGGGGCTCGCGCTCTCGGCGCAGACACGGGCGCTGTGGCAGTTCCAACTCGTTTTCGGGTTGCTCGTCGGCCTCTCGGCGGCGGCGGTGCTGGCGCCGATGATGGCGGCGGTGACGGGGTGGTTTAGGACGCAGCGCAGCCTCGCGGTGTTGCTCGTGTCGGCCGGCATGGGCATGGCGCCGATGACGATGGCGCCCTTGGCGGCTCGGCTCATCGCCCGCTACGGCTGGCGCCACGCCTACCTGATCCTGGCTTGCCTGGTGCTGGCGCTGATGTTGCCGACGGCCTTGCTGGTGCGACGCGCGCCGGCGCAAAGGCTCGCCGACGGAGGCGAGAGCGTGGACATGACGGCGGCCGAGGCGTTGCGCTCGCCGCCGTTCCTGGCGCTGATCCTGACCAATTTCGCCTGCTGCGCCACCCATTCCGGGCCGATCTTCCACACGGTCAGCTACGCGATTTCCTGCGGAGTGCCGGCGCTCGCGGCAGTCTCGATCTACAGCGTCGAAGGGCTGGCGGGCCTGTTCGGGCGCATCGGCTTCGGGCTGGCGGGCGACAGGTTCGGGGCGAAGCGCGTGCTGGTGGTTGGCCTATTCGTCCAGGCTTGCGGCGCGCTCGCTTACGGCTTCGTGCGTCAGCTCGACGACTTCTATGCGGTGGCGGCGCTGTTCGGCTTCACCTACGCCGGGGTGATGCCGCTGTATGCGGTGCTGGCGCGCGAGAATTTCCCGATGCGAATGATGGGTTGGTGATCGGCGCGTCCGGCATGGCGGGAAGCCTGGGCATGGCGCTCCGGCCGGTGCTCGGCGGCTGGATCTATGACGCCTATTCCAATTATTTCTGGCTTTACTTCATCTCATTTACGCTGGGGATCGGCGCGGCGCTCATCTCCGCGACGTTCCGCCCGTTCGCAGAGCCGGCGCCGGCCGAGTTAGGCGTTAGTTGAGAATCTTGCGCAAGAACGGGCTGTCGAGCGAGAACGCCGGGATCTCGACCTCGAAGCGGCGGCCGTTCTCATCCACCATGTCGTAACTCCCGGTCATGAAGCCGCTCGGCGTCTTCAGCGGGCAGCCGGAGGAATAGCGGAACGCCTGGCCGGGCTGGATCGTCGGCTGCTCGCCGACGACCCCGGGACCGTCGACCGTTTCCAAGTGCCCTAGCGCATCAATGATGCGCCAGTGCCTTTGCATCAGTTTGACCGGCTGGCGACTCTGGTTGGCGATCTCGATCGTGTAGACCCAGAAATAGCTTTCGTCACTCGGCTCCGAGCGCTCGGGCGAGAACTCTGGACGGACGGTGACGCGAATGTCGCAGGTGAGCGCAGAGTACATATCCACAATCTACCCCGTTGCGCGCGCCGAGCCAAGCTCGGCGCGCGGCGAGGAAGATTCGGAGCCAGCGCCTAGCCGACGTGCTTGGCGAAAAACTCCAGCGTGCGCTCCCAGGCCAGCTTGGCGCTGTCCTTGTCGAAGCTGGCGCGCTCGTCGCAGTGGAAGCCGTGGCCGGCGGGATAGAGATAGATCGGCACGTCGGGATGCAGCGCCCCGACCTCCTTGACCCCGGCGAGCGGGATGTGATCGTCCTTCTCGCCGAAATGAAGCATGACCGGGACCAGGGGCTGAAGATCCTTGGCCGCGACGATCTGGCCGCCGTAATAGCCGACCGCCGCCGAGAGGCCAGCGGCCTTGGCTGCGGCCGTCCAGGCGACCGAACCGCCGAGGCAGAAGCCGACGATGCCGACCTTGCCCGCCGCGCCCGCCGCCGCGATGGCGGCGGCGACGTCGAGCATGAGCTTGTCGCGGTCGAGCTTGCCGGCGATGCCCATGCCCTGCGTCATGCCGGGCTGGTCGTAACCGAGTTCGACGTTGCGCTCGGCGCGGTCGAAAATGCCAGGCGCGATGGCGAGATAGCCGGCTGCGGCGAAGCGGTCCGCCACCGAACGGATGTGATGGTTGACGCCGAAAATCTCCTGGATGACGACGATCCCGCCGCGCGGGGCGCCCTGCGGCGAGGCCTTCCAGGCCTTCGCCTTGAAGCCGTCAGCAGCCTCAAGCTCAATCCACTCGCCCATATGGTCCTCTTTCGCAGTTGCAGCGTGGCTTTGCACTATCGGATTGCGCGCGTTGCGGGCTTTCACTTTTGCGCGAGCATTCAGCGTTGCGCGAGCACGATGCCGCCGATCACCAGCGCGAGGGCGACCAGATGATAGCTCGCCAGCGGCTCCCCGAGAAATCCCACCGCCATCAACGCGCCGAACACCGGCACGAGATTGACGAACACGCCCGCCCGCCCGGGGCCGATGAGTTGCACTCCGCGCATAAAGCATAATTGCGACAGAAACGCCACGCCGAGCGAGGCATAGAGGACCACTGCCCAGCCCCTGAGTCCGGGCAGGACGAAGCCGGTGCGCGAGATCTCCCACAGAAACGGCGGGATCGAGGTGAGGAGCGCGGCCAGCGCCACGCCGGCGAGAAACCCGATCGACGACACCGCCGGGCGATAACGCAGCGCCAGCGCGTAATAGGCATAGAACACACAGGCCACGAACATCAGAACGTCGCCAAAATTGAAAGAGAGCGAGGCGAGCCGGGCGAACTGGCCCTGCGCGGCGATGACGGCGACGCCGGCCATCGTGCAGGCCGCGCCGAACGCCTGCGTCGCCTTGGGGCGCGCGCCGAAGCCGAGGGCGGCGCCGATCAGCACCAGTCCGGGGATGCAGGCCTGGAAGAGCGCCATGTTGAGCGCGCCGGTATAATGGGCGGAAAGGTAGAACAGCGAGTTGAACGCCGTGTAGCCCAGCGCCCCGAGCGACAGCACATAAGGCCAATGCCGGCGAAGCACCTTGAAATCCTTGACGATCACATGGCGCGCGGCGAAGCAGATCGGGACGAAGGCGAACGCCCAGCGCAGAAACGTCAGCGTCATCGGCGGAATTTCGCCGACCGCGAGCTTGCCGACTACGGAATGGCCGGCCCAGATCAGCGATGTCGTCGCCAACAGCAGGATCGGCCTATTCCACAGCCTTTTGCGGGCTGGGGCATTCGGCACGGCGATATGTTCGGTCAAGGCTTCCTCCGGACGGAGCGGCATAAACGCCGCCGCCCGCCCGGGCAATGCCTCGACTCGCCGCGCCGGGTTGCTGAGGCGACAAAAGGAAAACGGCGCCTGGTGGCGCCGCTTCTTCGATGCTTTCGTTGATCTCAGTATTTGCGAACGAGTGGCGCGTCGTAAACCGGGGGCGCGCTTGGCGCGTCGAGATAGTATCGCAAGCCAATTCGAAAGTCGTTAGAGGCAAGATTGCTAGACGTTAATTGGTAGCTGTTGCCGCCGCATGAGAAGGATCCGCCACCGACTGGTATGTTCCCACTAAGGCATTGCGATCTACCCGACTTGAAACTGCCATAGTTAAGGTAACGGTAGCCAAGTTCCAGCGTTAACTGGCGAGTAATGCTCATATCCACGCCAGCCATCAAAGCCCAAGCAAGGTTGGCCTGCGTGCCGCTCCCAATATAACCGCCCGACGAGGACGACCCCCCGAAGCCGCCGTTATAGTAATTGTTCGACCCAGTGTCGCTGCCGCCGGAGAACCTGTTGAACGCTACGCCGAGGCCGCCGCCCACATAGGGGCTCAGACCGTACCAGGTGCCAAGATTGAAATAAGCGTTGGCCATCACAATCGCGCTGGAAAGATTCCCGCGATAAGAATCAGCATACTGAGCTACGCCCTGGGCGTTTTTGATAGCCGCGACGCTAGAGCCATTTGAGACCTGCATCCCAGAAAATTCAGAGCCTCCGCGTAATTCGCCAGTTATGTCGCCACGAAACCAGTTGTTTACCTGGTAACCCACGCCGGCGTCGAAAATGCCGGATTCCGACAAATTGCTATTGAAGAACTGGTTGCTGTAGCCCCGATAGATAGAAGCGTCGCTCGAAAAATTTTGGATGTTGTTCAAACCCACACCCACGTCGCCGCGCAGATACCATCCGCCCATATCAACCATTGGCGGCGGCGGCTCAACCACGGGCGGCGGCGGCAGGAGATCAGCAGCGGAGGCCGCGCTCGAGAGCGCGACGACCGTGACGGCGGTCAGGGCGAAGGCCCTCAAATCGACCATGACAACGTCCCTCGTTTGACGCGCGCCAGCCGAGAGGCCGGCGCCAGGAATCACGAGGATCAACTTGACATGCACTGCTTAATGGCGACTTAACCCTAAAAATTCAGGTTAATCGAAGCTTACCGGTTGGTTACACGCCCGCGCGCCGCAAACACATTCACAAAGCCGCCGCGATGTCTTGCAGCCGCCGTTTCTGCCGGCCTTGCGCGTCGAAGTTCTCCTGCGCCAACCAAGCCTCGAACGCGGCGCGCCGCGCCGGCCATTCGTGGTCGAGCATTGCGAACCAGGCGGTGTCGCGGCTGCGCGATTTGACGATCATGTGCTGACGAAACACGCCCTCGAACGTGAAGCCGAGCCGTAGTGCGGCCCGGCGCGAGGGCGCGTTGCGATCGTTGCACTTCCACTCGTAGCGGCGATAGCCGAGATCGTCGAAGACATATTTGGCGAACAGATATTGCGCTTCCGTCGAGCCGATGGTTGTTTGCAGCAGCGGCGTGTACATGATGCCGCCGACCTCGACGACGCGGTGATTGGGGTCGATGCGCATGAGGCTCTGATAGCCGACCGGGCGGCCGTCGCGGTTATCGAGCACGGCGAAATAGAGCGGATCGCTCGCCTTGGATTTCGCCTCGACGTCGGCGGCGAACTCGGCGAGCGAGGCGAACGGCCCGTTGAACAGATAAGTCCACAATTGATCGCGCTCCGGCCCGCTGGAGGCGGCGAACAACGCCTCGGCGTGTTCGGGCATGAGCGGAGCCACCGTGACGGCGCGGCCTTTCAGCGTGACGTGCTGAGGCCGCGGGGCAGGCCGCGCGTCAATTTTCGGCCCGAGGTCTCGGTCGTTGTCCCGCTCGCTCATCATCCGACTCGCCTGTGCGTTTCCGACGCGAACTTTGTCGCTTTCGTCGTGTTGCGCAAGTCGTAACACTCGCGGGCGCTCAGCACCT
>JAJYDD010000290.1 GCA_021777795.1 Pseudomonadota bacterium
CGCAGGGACCGGCGTGCATATAGCCCTGCTCGACGCGGCCATCGCGGCCTTCGCGCCCCGGCGTCGCGGGGATCGACCCCTTGCCTGGCGCCAGCGCGGCGAAGATGGGGTCGAGTCGCTTCACTTCGGCGGAATCGCCGCCGATCATCATGCAATAGCCGCGCTCCAGCCCCCAGACGCCGCCGCTGGTGCCGACGTCCATATAGTGCAGGCCCTTCTCGGCGAGCGCGTTGCCGCGCCGGATGTCGTCGCGCCAGAACGAATTGCCGCCGTCGATCACCGCATCGCCCTTGGAAAGCAGGCCGCTCAGCGTGTCGATGGCGCCTTCCGTGATCTTGCCGGCGGGCAGCATCACCCAGACCGCGCGGGGGCCTGAGAGCTTGGCGACCAAGTCCTCCAGCGAGGAGGCGACCGTCGCGCCCTCCTCAGCGAGCGCCTCGCCGGGCTTGGGGTCGCGGTCGTAGACGACACAAGTGTGGCCGGCCTTCATCAGCCGGCGCACGATATTGGCGCCCATGCGCCCGAGACCGATCATTCCGAGCTGCATGGCGATACCCTTTGCTTGAGGTGAAGCGTCAGTCCTTGGCGCGCTCGACGTAGGAGCCGTCTTCCGTCTGAATGACGATCCTTGTGCCAGCCGCGACATGGGGGGGCACCATGACGCGCGCGCCGTTCGACATTTTGGCCGGCTTGTAGGAGGACGACGCCGTCTGGCCCTTGGTCACCGGCTCGGTCTCGACGATCTCCAGCGTTACGCGCGCCGGCAGTTGGATCGCCACCGCCCTGTCGTTGAAGATCGACAGGATGACCTTCATGCCCTCCTGAAGCCATTGCTTCTGGTCGCCGATGACGTCATCGGACACCTGGATCTGCTCGTAATTCTCGTTGTTCATGAAGTGGAGGCCGTCGCCGTCGGCGTAAAGATAATCGTATTCCTTGTCCTCGACGAAGGCGCGCTCGACCTGCTCGGTGGTCTTGAAGCGGTCGGTCACCTTGACGCCGTCGGCGAGGCGTCGCATGTCGATTTGCGTCGTCGGCGTGCCCTTGCCCGGAAAGAAGCTCTCGGCGGACAGGACGACGCAGAGATGGCCGTCCTCGCGCTCGATGATATTGCCCTTGCGAATCGAGCTGGCGATGACTTTCACTGTATGAATCCCTTGTGGCGGCGCGCGCCCGGAGGCTGGAGCGCGAGAATTGGCGCGCCACAAATCAGATCGGAGCGAAATTGTCGATACCCTCCCCGTTCTGGGCGCCCGATCGCCACGCCGACCGGCGCCCACGGCTGTTGGCGCGCGCCCGCGCCGCGACCGCGGCGCGGGCCTGGTTCGGGGCGCAAGGCTTCATCGAGGTCGAGCCGGCGGCGCTCCAGTTATCCCCAGGCAATGAAACGCATTTGCACGCCTTTTCCACAGAGCTGATCGCCGGCGACGGCGCGCGCGCGCCCGCCTATCTGCACACTTCGCCGGAATTTGCGATGAAGAAGCTGCTGGCGGCGGGGGAAGCGCGCATCTTCGCCTTCGCCCGCGTGTTCCGCAACCGCGAGCGCACGGCCCTGCACGCGCCGGAATTCACGATGCTGGAATGGTATCGCGCCGGCGAAGGCCAGGAGGCGCTGATGCGCGATGGCGCCGCCGTGCTGCGGCTGGCGGCGGAAGCGGCGGGGACGAAGCGGCTGAGTTTTCGCGGTCGCGAGGCGGACCCGTTCGCCGAGCCGGAGCGGCTCAGCGTGCGCGAAGCGTTTTTGCGCTATGCGGGGGTGGATGTTTTCGACAGCCGACCCGCCGTTCTCGCCGAGGCCTGCGCGCGCCTGGGTCTGCGCACCGCCCGCGACGATTCGTGGACGGACCTGTTCAGCCGGCTGCTGAGCGAGAAAGTCGAGCCGAACCTCGGCATCGGTCGGCCGACCTTCCTCACCGATTATCCCGCCCGCGAGGCGGCGCTGGCGAGGCTCTCGCCGCATGATCCGCGCGTCGCCGAGCGTTTCGAACTTTATGCCTGCGGCGTCGAACTCGCCAACGCCTTCGGCGAACTCACCGACCCCGCCGAACAGCGCTGCCGCTTCGAAGCGGATATGGCCCTGAAGCAGCAACTCTATGGGGAAAGCTACCCCATCGACGAAGATTTCCTCGACTGCCTGCCCTACATGAAGGAAACCGCCGGCGCGGCGCTGGGATTCGACCGGATCATGATGTTGGCCTGCGGCGCCGACGCTATCGAGGACGTGCAATGGACGCCGGTCTTTCGACCGTGACCCCCGACATCGCCCGCGCGCGCGAAGCTTTGCATCGCGTGTTCGGCTTTTCCGCGTTCCGCCCCGGACAGGAGGAGATCCTCGACGCGGTGTTTTCCGGCCGCGACGTCATGGCGGTCATGCCGACCGGCAGCGGCAAATCGCTGCTGTTCCAACTGCCGGCGCTGCTCGGCGAAGGGTTAACCCTCGTCGTCTCGCCGCTCATCGCCTTGATGCGCGATCAGGTGGCGCAGATGCGCGCTTATGGCGTCGCCGCCGCCGCGCTGAACTCGACGAGCGATGGCGCCGAACGCGCCGCCATCTACGAGGGGCTGGAAGCCCGGCAATTGCGCCTGCTCTATGTCGCGCCCGAGCGGCTGTTGCGCGACGATACGCTGGAGCTTCTGCACCACTACAGGATCGACCTGCTGGCCATCGACGAGGCCCATTGCGTCTCGCAATGGGGCCACGATTTCCGCCCCGAATACATGCGCTTGCAGGAAGCCGCGCAAGCGCTCGGCCGCCCCAAAACCATCGCCGTGACCGCCACCGCCGACGGGCCGACGCGGGCCGACATCGCCCAGCGGCTGTTCTTCCGGGAGCCGCGCGTGTTCGTGCGCTCCTTCGACCGGCCCAATTTGTTCCTGGCGATGCGGCCGAAGGCCGACGCCACGCGCCAGCTCTGGGACGCCGCGCAAAGCCACAAGGGGGAGAGCGGCATCATCTATTGCGCCTCGCGCCGCCGCACCGAGGAACTGGCGGCCGAATTCTCGCAGCGCGGCCGGCGGGCGCTGCCCTATCACGCGGGGCTCGCCCCCGTCGTCCGTGCGGCCAACCAGGACGCCTTCCTGCAAGAGGATGGCGTCGTCATGTGCGCGACCGTCGCCTTCGGCATGGGCGTCGACAAGCCCGACGTGCGCTTCGTTTGCCATGCCGATATGCCGTCCTCCATCGAAAGCTATTATCAGGAGATCGGCCGCGCCGGCCGCGACGGCCTGCCGGCCGATACGCTGACGCTTTATGGCCTCGGCGACATCGAATTGCGCCGCCGCCAGATCGAGGAGGGCAACGCGCCGCCCGAGCGCAAGCGCATCGAGCAGGAGAAGCTCGAAGACCTCGTGGCCCTCTGCGAATGCGCGCGCTGCCGCCGTCAGGTGCTGCTCGGCTTCTTCGGCGAGGATTGCGCGCCTTGCGGCCATTGCGACGTCTGCAAGGGCGCGGTGCGGCTCATCGACGGCCGCATCGAGGCGCAAAAGGCGCTGAGCGCGGTGCTGCGCACGGAGGGGCGGTTCTTCTTCGGCCATCTCGCCAACATCCTCTCGGGCAAGGCCACCGAAGCGGTCGAGCGTCACGGCCATGACAAGCTGAAAACCTTTGGCGTCGGCGCCGACCGTTCGCCCGACGGCTGGCGCGGCGTGTTCCGGCAACTCATCTCGGCGCGCCTCATCACCCGTGACCACGGCGACCGCGACCGCCTCGTGTTGACCGAAGCCGGCCGCCGGGCGCTGAAAGGCGAGGCGCCGTTCGATCTGCGCGAGGACGTGCTGGCGCCCAGGGAAAAGGGCGCGCGCAAGGCGCCCTTGACGCCGCGCGACGCCGACGCCGACCTCTACGCGGCGCTGAAGGCGCTGCGCGCCGCGATGGCCAAGGCCGCCAACCAGCCGGCCTATGTCATCTTCCCCGACCGCACCTTGATCGAAATGGCCAAGGAAAAGCCCAGGAACCTCGTCGAAATGGGCGAGATTCACGGCGTCGGCGAGCAGAAATTGGAAAAATTCGGCCCCGCCTTCCTCGCCGTCGTCAAAGACCATGCCTGAGCTTCCCGAGGTCGAAACGGTGCGGCGGGGCTTGGCGCCGACCTTCGTCGGCGGAACCATCGCCAGCGCCGAGGCGCGCCGGCCGGACCTGCGCTTTCCCTTTCCCGCCCGCTTCGTCGCGCGGCTGACGGGGCGGCGCGTCGCGGACCTGCGCCGGCGCGCCAAATATCTGCTGGCCGACCTCGATTCCGGCGAGACGCTCATCATGCACCTGGGCATGTCCGGCTCGTTCCGCGTCGAGGGAGCGCCGGTCGGCGAGTTCTATCACCCGCGCGGACAGCCGGGGACGCACGATCACGTCGAGTTCGCCTTCGCCAGCGGCGTCCGCGTCGTCTACAACGATCCCCGCCGCTTCGGCTTCATGGACATCGCCGAAACGGCGAAGCTCGAAGCGCATCCGCTGTTCGCCGGCCTCGGCGTCGAGCCGCTGGGGCCGGAGTTCGGGCCTGGGGCGCTGGCTTCGGTTCTCGAAGGCGTGCGCGCGCCGTTGAAGGCGGCTTTGCTGGACCAGCGCCGCATCGCCGGGCTCGGCAACATCTATGTCTGCGAGGCCATGCACGCGGCGCGGCTCTCGCCGTTGCGCGCGGCGGGAAGTTTGAAACCCGCCGAGACGCGCCGCCTCGCCCAAGAGATCCGCCGGGTGCTGGAAGCGGCGATCGAAGCCGGCGGCTCGACGCTGCGCGATCATCGCCAGACCGACGGGACGCTCGGCTATTTCCAGCACGCTTTCGCGGTGTACGACCGCGAGGGCGCGGCCTGCGGCCATTGCGGCGCCCTCATCCTGCGCGCGGTGCAATCCGGCCGCTCGACCTTCTATTGCGCCGCCTGCCAGAAGTGAGCAGGATGGCGTCGCCGACAGTGAGCCTCCGCCATGCCCGAGACCCGCGTCTATTCGGAAGCCGAAATCGCCGCCCGCCTCGCCGCCGAATTGCCGAAATGGCGGTTCGAGAACGGTTGGATACGCCGCAAGTACAAAACCCATAGCTGGAAAAGCACGCTGATGGCGGTCAACACGATCGGCCATCTGGCGGAGGCCGCCTGGCACCACCCCGACCTCGCGCTCTCCTACGCCTGGCTGGAAGTGAAGCTGACGACCCACGACGCCAAGGGGATCACCGACAAGGATTTCGAGTTGGCCAAGAAGATCGAGGAGGTGATCGGCTGGCGCCCCGGCGAGGGTTCGGCGCTGGAGGGCACGCCGCAGGGCGACGCGCGCTTCGCCTATATCAAGTATGATTGAATAGCCAAGTCGGCGCGGTTCTTGGTTATATTGCCGCAGTCGCCGGATTGGCCGCTCATCGCATAGCCTTGCGATTGAGTTGCGTCGCTCGACAGGCCGGCCTGAAACAAAGCAACGAGCGGGAGGGGGCGCAGGCGCGCCCGCCTGCGCATCCGTCCGCGCTATGGCTCATGGGAGTCAAGCTATGCGGTCATGGAGGCTTGCGATAC
>JAJYDD010000291.1 GCA_021777795.1 Pseudomonadota bacterium
CAAACTCGACGCCGTGGCGGGGCGGGTGCTGGGCCGACGTTAGCGCCTTAGCCGGAATTTTGCCGGACGTGGCCTTGCCGATTCGCGCTTCGCTCTGTAGCCCAGGGCGAACCCCGAGGACAGCGATGCAGGCCGGGCCGTTTCTCATCGACGAGCGCGAGCTGATCGAGACGTTCGCGCGCGCTTCCGGCCCCGGCGGCCAGAACGTCAACAAGGTGTCGACGGCGGTGGAGCTGCGTTTCGACGCCCGCCGCTCGCCTTCGCTTCCCGCCGACGTAGCTCTGCGCCTTATCCATCTGGCCGGCCAGCGCGCCACGCAGGAGGGCGTCATCGTCATTTTCGCGCAGCGCTTCGCCAGCCAGCCGCGCAACCGCGAGGACGCCCGCGCCCGCCTCGTCGCCTTGATCGAGCGCGCCGCCCACCGCGACAAGCCCCGCCGCCCGACCCGCCCGACGCTCGCCTCGAAGAAGCGGCGGCTCGAAGCGAAGGGCCGGCGCGGCGACATCAAGGCGCTGCGCGGGCGTACGGAGGGAGATACATAATGCGGACCGAGACCCTCCCCCGCCCGGACGGCCACGCGATTTTCATCCGCCAGTGGCAGCCCGACTCCTCGCCCCGCGCGGTCGTGCAGATCGTCCACGGCCTGGCCGAGCACTCGGCCCGCTACGCCCGCCTCGCCGAGGCGCTGACACAGGAGGGCTACGCGGTCTACGCCCACGACCATCGCGGCCACGGGCCCGGCTGTCCGCCGGCCGATCTTGGCTTCTTCGGCGAGCGCGACGGCTGGCGCAAACTGCTCGACGACATCGACGCCGTCGCCCGGCGCATCGGCGCCGATCATCCGGGGCTGCCGCGCGCCTTTCTCGGCCATTCGATGGGCTCGTTCCTCGGCCAGACCTATATCGCCGAGCATGGCGACGAACTCGCCGCCGTCGTGCTTTCCGGCACGTCCGGGCCGCCCCCGGCGATCCTGCCGCTCGGCAAGCGCATCGTCGCCTTCGAGCGCTGGCGCCTCGGCCCGCGCGGCCAAAGCCCGCTCGTGCAGGCGCTGCTGTTTGGCGAGCAGAACAAGCCGTTCCGCCCGGCGCGCACGGCCTATGATTGGCTGTCGCGCGATGCGGCGGAGGTCGACAAATATGTCGCCGATCCCCTCTGCGGCTTCGCGCTCACCAACCAACTCGCCGCCGATCTCGTCGGCGCGCTCGCCGACCTCCCCTCGCCGACGCTCTCGGCGCGAATCCCCAAGGCGCTACCGATCTACATCTTCAGCGGCGCGCGCGACCCTGTCGGCGCCAAGCTACAGGGCCTCCTCGACGTTTACCGCGCCGCCGAGCTGGACGTGACCGCCAAACTCTACCCCGACGCGCGCCACGAGACGCTCAACGAGACCAATCGCGACGAGGTAACGCGCGATCTCCTGGCCTGGCTGAACCCACGCCTCGGATAAGGCTCAAGGCAGCGGGAAGATCAGACACGTCGTCGTCCCATGCGCGAGCAGCCGTCCGCGCGCATCGACGAGGCGCCCTTCGGCGGTGGCGATCTGGCGCCCGGCGCTCAGCACCCGCCCCTCCGCCCGCACCTCGCCGGTCGCCTCCGACAACGGGCGCACGAAATTCACCTTGAGTTCGACGCTGGTGTAACCCAGCCCCGCCTTCAGCGTCGAATGCACGGCGCAGCCCATGCAGGAATCCAGCAGCGTGCAAACATAGCCGCCATGCACCGTGCCGAGCGGATTATAGACGCGCGCGTCCGGCGTGGCGGCAAACACCACGCGGCCCTCGTCGATCTCGGCGATCGCGAAGTTCATCAGCGTTGCGATCGGCGCCGGCGGCGCCCCGCCGCCACGGATCGCCCGCAGGAACGTAAGACCATCCATAAGTTTGAGCCGCGCTTCGAGCGGGATGCGCTCAACCGGGTTCGTCATCCCAAACTCCTTTCGCCGCAGCGAGAATTTCCTGTCGCAAAGCGCCAGCGCCCACGGCCCGCGCCGCCACCACCGCGCCCAGCAAAATCAAGAGCCGCCGCATCGCCCGATCGCGCGAGGCGCCCGCGCTCGACAAGCGTTCAACCAGGGCCTCGACGCCCGCGGCGAAGGCCTGCGACAGCACCTCGGGATGGCGCCCGGCCTCGGCGCCGAAGGCGGCGAGGGGGCAGCCGCGCTCCGGATGCGCGATATGAGCGGGCGATAGATAATCGGCGGCGTAAGCGGTCGCCGCCGCCTCGACGCCTTGCCGCGCCGCGCGGCGGTCGAACCGCGCCGCCGCCTCCGCAAACGCGAAGGCCGTCGCCTCGGCGAGCAGGGCGTCCTTGGAAATGAAATGTTTGTAGAAGCCGCCATGCGTCATGCCGGCGGCCTGCATCACCTCGGCGACGCTCGCCCCCGCGACGCCGCGCGCGCGCAGCATCCTGGAGGCTTCTGCAACGATCCTGGCGCGACTTTCCGCCGCCGCGGCGCGCGACATGCGCATATCCGGCCCCTCCGAAGGCGTCGAATATAGATGTCACACGACATCCTTGCAATAGATGCCGGCCATACTCTAAAACGCCGGCCTCAGCCCGCGAACAGCGACAGCCCGCCATCGACGCGCAGCGCCTGCCCGTTGATGAATTTCGCGCGCGGGCCGGCCAGAAAAGCGACGGCCTCGGCGATCTCGTCGGGCTCCGCGTAGCGGTTGAACGATATCTGCGCGGCGTCCATGCGCTTTGGATCGACGACGCGCGTGGCCTGGAAACGCGCGGTCTTCGTCGGCCCGGGGCTCACGACATTGACCCGCACGCCGTCGTCGAGCAGTTCCTTGGCGAGGCAGCGCGTATAATGCACGACGCCCGCCTTCAGCGTCGAATAGACCACCTCCGGCGAGCAACCCATATGCGCCGCGACCGAGGCGATATTGACCACCGAGCCCTCGCCCGCCGCCTTCATCGCCGGCACGAAAGCCTGACAAACCAACATCGTGCCGATGAGGTTGTTGTCCGTCAGCACCTTGATGTCCTCGAAGGAGATATCGAGCGCATTGTTCGGGTTTGGCTTGCCGCCCGCGGCGCCGATGTCGCCGCCGGCGCAATTGACGAGAATATGCACGGACCCGAGTTTCTCATCGATCGTGCGCTTCATCGCCGCGACGGCCTCGCGATCGCCGATATTGCCGCTGACCGCGCAGACCTTCACACCATGCCTCGTGATCTCCTTGGCGACGGCGTCGAGATCGGCGGCCTCGCCATATTTGGCTGGCCCGGTCCAGGAAAGGTCGTGAATCGCGACATCGGCGCCAAGCGAGGCGAGTTTGTCCGCCATCGCCCGGCCGAGACCGCGTCCCGAGCCCGTGACGAACGCCGTCTTGCCGCTGAGTTCTCCAGTCAAGCTAATCTCCTGTTGTTGGCTGTGGCGCGGGTTCACAAACCCAACGCGCGCATGTTGTGCGCACTGCGGCGGATCATCGCCAGTTCGTAATCGACGAGCACGGAATCGTCGCCTTTCTCCCAGGGCGTGCGATAGTCCGCGTCCTCCGTCAGATGGTTGACGCGCGCCGCCGCGATGCAGCGCGCCAGCGCCTCGGCGCTTTTTGGCGCATAGCCCCGCCACCATTGCGGCGTCAACCAACGCACGTGCCGCGCCTCCAACGCCCCCGGCTCCAACACGGCGGTCAGCTTGGGATGATGGGCGGCGAACAGATCGAGCATCTTGCCGACCGGAACCGCGCCATCGCCGATCGCGCAGCGCACGAGCCGATAGCCTTCATCCGTGAACTGAACCCGATAATCCTTCAGATGCACATGACGCACATGCGGCGCGACGCGCGCATAGAAATCCATCGGCGCTTCAGCGACCGGGAACGTGTTGCCAGCGTCGACGCATATGCCGACGCCGCGCGTCCCCTCGCAGAAGCCGACGAGTTCATCTGCGCCGAAATCCTGATGGTTCTCTATCGCCAGCATGCGCCCGTCGTCGGCGACGATTGGACCATATTGGTTGAGCGAAGCGCGCACATTCGCCACAAGCTCCGGCCATTTCTCTCCGAGCGCGGCGCGGTCTCCGCACAGCACGGTCGTCAGCCCGCAACGAATTGTCGCGACATCGAGCGCACGCGCCGAGCGCAGCGCGCTCTCGAACGGCCCCATCATCAGGCCCCAACTGACGATTGGGGTGAGCCCCAGCGCCGCAAGCCGCGCCTTGAGCGCCGCAAGTTGGTCATCGCTCATGCCTCGCAGCCAGGGATCGAAAATCTCGATCGCGCGGGCGCCAAGCTCCGTGCATAGGTCGATAAAGCCTTCCAGCCCCGCGCCTTTTGGATTGGCGCGCGCGGTTCCCGCAGCTTGCAGGCCCAGATGGTAAGTCAACCCATAGGGGTTGAGCCCGAAGACGACTTTGTCCGCGCTCATCTCAACCCCGCATCGACGATGAAGCTTTGTTTGGTTATCATGCGGCTATCGTCAGCGGCGAGGAACAGGATCATCCGCGCTATCTCTTCGCCGAGCAGCACGCGGCGGAGCAACTGCCGCTCCACCATCGCTTGCACCGAGTCTTCCGTCTTGTACCAGAGTTGACGCTGCTTCGGCGTCATCACCGCGCCGGGTTCGATGGCGTTGACGCGGATGTTATCCGGCCCAAAGGCGCGCGCCAGCGCCCGCGTGAGGCCCAGCACCGCCGCCTTGGCCGTCGCATAGGCCGGCATCTCGGACGCGCCGAAGCGCCAGGAGGTCGACGACATATTGATGATTGAACCGCCGCCAAGCTCGCGCATCTGCGCCCTCACCGCTTGCGCGGCGAAGAAATGATGGCGCAGGTTGACGTTTTGCGTCTCGTCCCAGAAATCGACAGTCACGTCGTCAACCTTGTGCCGGCGATCGTTGGCGGCGTTGTTGACGAGAACCCCAATCGGCCCGAGTTCGTCGCGGGCGCGCCCTATCGCCGCTTGCAAGGCGGGAATGTCGGTTACGTCGCCCCTGAGATAAAGCGGCTTCGGCTCGCCGCGCGCAGCGATCCTCTCGGCGAGCGCGTCGCCCGCCTCGGCTTGAAGATCGACAAACGCGACGCGCGCGCGTTGCTGCGCGAAGGCTTCGACAATATCGGCGCCGATGCCGGTGGCCCCGCCGGTGACGAAGATGACGCGCTCGGCAAGGCTTGGATATTGGGCGAAGGTCAATTAGCGGCTCTCGGGATCAGGGTTTCGTCGCTGGGATCGAACAGACAAACATTGGACATGTCGACGCCGATCTTCATGTGCTCGCCGAGCCGTGGCGCGCCGTCGGGATCGAAGCGGCCCGTCACGTCACGCTCGCCGAGTTTGAGCACGGCGATGGTCTCGGCGCCCGTCGGCTCCACCACCTCCACCGGCGCCTCGAAGGTAGCGATCGCGGGCTTGCGCAACTTGAGATCGTCGGCATAGCGGAACATATGCTCGGGCCTGACGCCGAGCACGACCCTGTTGCCCGCAGGCGCGCGCGCCGGCCGGAACGGCAGCGGCAATCGCGCCGCGCCGC
>JAJYDD010000292.1 GCA_021777795.1 Pseudomonadota bacterium
AACAGCGTGTAATATAAATCGTATAAAGCCTGGCCCTGCAAGCCTATGCGGCGGCCGATTTCCGTGCCGATCCAACAGCATCGGACGCAATGCGCGGGCGGCTGGCCTTCCGTCATGTCGAGCGCGTGACCGAGGGCGCTGAGCAGATCGCCAAGACGAATCTGGTCGGGGACTTTCAACGAGGAAATTTTCATCCGAAACGCGGTCCGCAGGGATTTCAGGGCGGCGCACCATGACCGGCCAAAACTGAAAAATGCGTGGACCTGACCCCGCGTATTCGTCTGTCGCCTTCATTTGCCCGTGACAGGCGACCGGGCGTCCTCGAAACGCCGCAGCATCCCGGTCAAGGCCGGCCCGATGGCGGCCAGTTCCTGCATGTGCGCGGTCGAGAGCCCCTGCAACTTCTCCTCGCCCGCCGGGGTGAGGCGCACCCACACGCGCCGCGCGTCCGTGGCGTCGACGGCGCGCGCCGCGAGGCCGAGCCGCACCAGCCTATCGACGAGTTCGACCGCGCTGTGATGGCGCAGCAGCAAGGCGTCGGCGAGTTCGCCGACGGACATTTCGCCATGCTCGGAAAGGCCGCGGATCGCCAGCAGCGCCTGGTGCTGATGGCCCGTCAGCCCCGCCGCCGTCGCCGCTTTCTCGCTGAAGGCGAGGAATTTGCGCAATTCGCGGCGGAACTGGGCCAGCGCGTGAAAATCGACGGCGTTCATGCCGGTCCGGTTTTCATCTCTGGCCGCGCGCTCGCCCCGCCGAAGAAGCCGCTGCGTTGATGCTCCTCCGATTGCAGCTTGGCCCTGACGCGCATCATGTCCTTCCAGCCGATATAGCCGACGAGCCGTCCGTCCTGGCGCGAGACGACCGGCAGATGCGCGACATTGGCGCTGGTCATGCGGTCGGCGAGATCGGCCAGATATTCGTCCGGGTAGGCGAGCGCCATCTTCGCGCCGGCCAGGAGTTCGCGCAACGTCGCGCCGCGCCGCCCGCCGGCGCGCCGCCAGCGTAGGATCGAGGGCGGGTCGATCACGCCCAGTGGCCGCCCGTCGCCGTCGAGGACGGGAAAGCTCGGATGCGCGGTCTCCGGCCGGGTGAGGAAGGCGGCGGCGCCATGCAGCGTCATCGTCGCCGGCACGGTCTCGACCTCGCGCGTCATCACCTCGCTGACCCTGGTCAGCGCGAACGGATCGATGCGATATTCGCGCACGATGTGGTGGCCGCGCCGGGCGATCTTCTCGGTGAGGATCGAGCGGCGCATCATCAAGACCGTGACGGCGTGGGCGACGCCGCAGGCGGTTATCAACGGCAGCAGAACGTGGGTGTTTCCCGTCAGTTCGACGGCGAAGAAAGTGGCGGTCAACGGCGAGCGCATCGTGCCGCCCATCGTCGCGGCCATCGCGACGAGCGGCCAGAAGCCCGGGGTCGCGGCTGGCAGAAAGCCCGAAAGCGCCGCGCCCATCGCCCCGCCCATGATGAGCAGCGGCGCCAGCACGCCCCCCGACGTGCCGGAGCCCAGCGCCACAGCCCAGATGATCGCCTTGACCGCGAGCAGCAGCAAGGCCGCGCGCGCCACGAAATGGCCTTGCAGCAGCGCCGCGATATTGTCGTAGCCGACGCCGAGCGCATGCGGATCGAGGCGGCCGCCGAGGCCGATGACGAGGCCGCCGAGCATCGGCCACCACATCCAATGGATCGGCAGTTTGGCGAAAGCGTCCTCGCAGCCATAGACGAGCTGCGTGAGCAGGCCCGAAAGCAGCCCCGCCAACAGGCCGATGAGAACCCAGCCGCCGAGCGCCGCGAGCGAAACCGCCATCTCGCCGGAAAACGGAAACAGCGGCGCCGTCATGTGCAGGAGATCGCGCTCGAAAGCCGCCGTGATCGCCGCGACGGCGACGGGGATGAAACTGCGCGGCGACCATTCGAACAGCAGCAACTCCACCGCCAGCATAATCGCGGCGATCGGCGTGCCGAACACGGCGGTCATGCCGGCCGCGGCGCCGGCCACCAGCAGCGTCTTGCGCTCGCTGTCGCTGACCGGCAAAAGTTGCGCGATTAGCGAGCCGACGGCGCCGCCGGTCATGATGATCGGCCCCTCCGCGCCGAACGGGCCGCCAGTCCCGATGGCGATGGCCGAGGACAGCGGTTTCAGAATGGCGACCTTGAGCGACATGCGCGAGCGGCCAAGCAGGATCGCCTCGATCGCCTCGGGGATGCCGTGGCCGCGGATCTTCTCGCTGCCGTAGCGCGCCATCAGCCCGACGACGAGCGCGCCGCCGACCGGAACGAGGATCGCCCACAGGCCGAGCGGCGAATGCGAGAGATCGGCGGGCGCATAGCTCCAGCGGCCGAAATAGGCCAGATTCGTCGCCAACGCGATCAGCCGCAGCAGCACGACCGCCGCCGCCACGCCGCCCGTCGCCACGACCACGGCGACCCCGGCGATGGCGAGCACGCGCGGGCTGGTGGTGAAATCCCGCAGATGTTTCTGGTTTTCTTTCAAGGCTTTGCTCGTCGATGGCGTCGGTTTTCGATGGCGGTTGTATCGTGCCACGATATAATGCGCCAGCTTTATCTCGCTTGCGAGCCAAGGCCATGCGCCGTAATCCTTCGGGCATGAGTGCGACTGAGGCCGAAATCGCTGACATCGTGCGCGCGGCGGCGCACGAGCGCCGGCAGATCGCGCCCTTCCAGGATATGTCGCTGCCCGCCGCCTATCGCGTCGCGCGGTTGGTGCGCGAGGCGCGAGAAAAGCACGGGGAGCGCGTCGTCGGGCGCAAGATCGGCTTCACCAATCGCGGCATCTGGGACGAATACGCCGTCCACGCGCCGATCTGGGGCTATGTCTACGACCGCACGCTGCACGAAATTAGCGAGCCGGCGCGGGCGGACGATTTCCTGGAGCCGCGCATAGAACCGGAGATCGTGTTCGGCCTCGCCCGGCCCATCGGCGCGCACATGGATCTCGCCGAGATCGCGGCGGCTATCGGCTGGGTCGCGCATGGCTTCGAGATCGTGCAATCGCTTTATGCCGGATGGCGTTTCGCCGCAGCGGATACGGTCGCCGCCTTCGGGCTGCATGGCGGGTTGTGGATCGGCCCGCGTCGGCCGCTGGCGCCGGGCGAGGCGGGGCGGCTGGAAAGCTTCGAGATCACGCTCGCGCGCGACGGCGTCGAGGTCGACCGGGGCCAAGGGCGCAATGTGCTCGACGGACCGCTCCAGGCGCTCGCCCATCTGGCGCGGGCGCTGGCGGGCGATCCCGGCCACCCGCCGCTCAGCGCCGGCGAGATCGTCACCACCGGCACGCTGACGCGCGCTTTTCCCATTCAGCCCGGCGAGGTCTGGACGACGGCGCTGCACGGGCTCGATCTCCCCGGCGCGCGGCTGATCGTCGCGTGATCGTCACCGTCTTCCGCCACCGCTTGAACGCGCGCACGACGATTATTCGGCGCGGCTAACGCGCATCGTCGAATTGTCGCGCGTGCTTTAGTCTTCCTCGCCCTCTTCCAGCGGATAGGTCACGAAATAGCCGTCCGGCCCAAATTTCATCTCCAGCGTGTCGAGCACATAGCGTTCGTAACGCGGCGAATCGTTGGGTCCGATCACGTAATGCGGCTTGCCGGATTCGCCGAACACGAACTCGTCCGGCGAGGCCGCGACGTCGCCGAACAGCCGCTCCAACTCGGCGAACGTATCGAGCCGCGGAAAGCTGTTGGCCTCGCCATAGGCTGCGGCGTCGCGCACCAGTTTGCGCGCATAGCCGGGATCCACGGGCGCCATCGGGAGGCGCGCCGCTTCTGCGGCGAGGAATTCCGGATAATCGTCGCCTTCGATGACGTTGAAAAAGGCGTCCTTGATCCCCAAACACCAGAAATCGACAAGGAACACCGCGACCGCATAGCGCCCGAGGCTGATCTTGCGCGACAGCAGCACGCTCGCCAACCCGTCACCCTCGAAATCCTTGCTCAAAAGGCAATCGGCGATCGGCGAAGCGGAGAGATCGACGTGGCGCGGCTTGGAGATGGAGAGTTCGCGCCGTTGCGCGGCGAGCTTCTCGGCCACGACAGCCTTGCGTTTGTTGGCCTTGGCCGATTGTTTCTTCAGGCGCTGATTGCGGGATACGGCCATGCGGCAAGCTCGCGATTCGGTTTAAAACCGGCTATTACAGGCTCTGCCCCCTAATCGTCACCGTCTTAACCCGCGCGCGACGCTCGTCGGATTCGCCGCCGAGGAAGGCCAGCGCGCCGGGGCCCGCGACCCTGAGCATGCTGCGGCGATGCGGCTCGCGGATCTATTCCGATTTCAAAGTGCGGGTTTGCGACGTCCGGCGGACGGCGCAGGAGGCTAATCCTCGATGATCGCCCGGATGCGCGAAGCGAGCCGGTCCATCGGGAACGGCTTGCTCAGCACATGCGTGCCGGGCGCCAACTGACCATTGGCGATGGCCGCGTTCTCAGCGTAGCCGGTGATGAACAGCACTTTCAATCCGGGTCGATGCACCCGCGCGGCGTCGGCGAGCTGCTTGCCCGTCATCCCGCCGGGCAAACCCACATCGGTGATGAGCAGATCGAGCTTGGCGTCGGATTCCAGCACCTTGAGGCCGGAAGCGCCGTCGCTGGCCTCAAGGGTGCGATAGCCGAGTTCGGCGAGCGCGTCGCCGACCAGCATGCGCACGGTCGCCTCGTCGTCCACCACCAGCACCGTCTCGCCGGCCTCGGCGCGCGGAGCCGGTTCGGCGCCGTCCTTGATCTTCAACTCGCTCGCCTCGCCGTAATGGCGGGGCAGGTAGATCTTGACCGTCGTGCCTTGGCCCGGCTCCGAATAGATGCGCGCCTGGCCGCCGGATTGCTTGGCGAAGCCATAAATCATCGACAAGCCGAGGCCGGTGCCCTTGCCGGCCGGCTTGGTGGTGAAGAACGGATCGAAGGCCCGCGCCGCCACCTCCGACGTCATGCCGACGCCGCTGTCGCTGACGCTAATCACCACATATTGTCCCGGCTTCATGTCGCGGTCGAGGGCGAGCGGGTGGTCGATCCAGGAATTGGCGGTCTCGATCGTCGCCCGTCCGCCTTCGGGCATGGCGTCGCGCGCGTTGATGCACAGGTTGAGGATGGCGTTTTCGAGCTGGTTGGCGTCGCAGAAACATGGCCACAGCCCGCCCGCCAGCACGGTTTCGAGCGAGACGCCGGCGCCGACGGAGCGGCGCACCAGATCCTCCATGCCGGAAATGAGCTTGTTGGCGTCGACCGCCTTGGGCTCCAGCGCCTGCTGGCGCGAGAAGGCGAGCAGCCGGTGGGTGAGGGTGGCGGCGCGCGAGGCCGCCCCTTGGGCCGCGATGATGTAGCGTTCGAGATCCTGCAAACGGCCCTGGGCGAGGCGCATCTTGATGAGATCGAGGCTGCCCATGATTCCGGTCAGCAGATTGTTGAAGTCGTGGGCGATGCCGCCGGTGAGTTGGCCGACCGCCTCCATCTTCTGCGCCTG
>JAJYDD010000293.1 GCA_021777795.1 Pseudomonadota bacterium
TGACGGCGAAGCGCGATACGCTGTCCTGGAACGACAAGACGCGCGAGGTGATCGACGCCCGATTGGCGGTCGAAGCGCGGCCGCTGTTCTTGTCCGACACCGAATGGCGGGCGCTGGTGGCGCTTTGCGAGCGCGTCATGCCGCAACCCGAAGGGCGCCCTGGCGTGCCGCTCGCCGCTTATATCGACAGACAATTGCTGGCGGGAAAGACCAAGGGCTATCGCCTGGCCGACATGCCGCAACCCGCCGAGGCCTGGAAGCGGGCGCTGGCGGCGCTGGACGAGGTCGCAGGCCGCGAACAGAGCCGCCCATTTTCGCAGCTTACCCAGAGCGACCAGGATGCGATGCTGCGTCGTCTGTCGGACGGCAGTTTCGAAGCGGCGGCCCTGCAAGGGATGCCGCCCGCCAGTTTCTGGACCTCGCACGTCATTCACGACGTCGTGGGCGCCTATTACGCCCACCCGGAATCCTGGAACGAGATCGGTTGGGCAGGCCCGGCTTCGCCTCGCGGCTATGTGCGCCTGGACCTCGACCGCCGCGATTCCTGGGAGCCTGAGGAGGCGACGCCGGGCAGCGAGGACAACGCGCGACGGGAGAACGCCCGTGTCCGCTGATCCCTTCGTCGCGCCGCGCGCCGCCGGGGGGAAGGCGCCCGATGTGTTCCGGCCCGGGGCCTGGGTTCCTATGCGGCAATTCGCCGACGCCGAGGAAGTCGATTTCGTCGTGATCGGCACGGGCGCGGGCGGCGGACCGATGATCGCGGGTCTGGCGGCGCAAGGGTTCAACGTCGTGGGCCTGGACGCCGGCCCTTACTTTCGCCCGCTCGAAGATTTCGCCTCGGACGAAAGCGAACAGGAAAAGCTATATTGGAACGACGACCGCATTTCGCAGGGCGCAAACCCGCTGGTGATGGGCGGCAAGAACAGCGGCAAGGCCGTGGGCGGCTCGACCGTGCACTTCGCCATGGTGTCGTTGCGGTTCCGACCCGAATGGTTCAAGGCGCGCTCGCAACTGGGCTATGGCGCCGACTGGCCGCTCGACTGGCGGGAGATGTGGGAATGGTACGGGCGCGCGGAAAAGGCGCTCTCGATCGCCGGCCCGATCACCTATCCCTGGGGGCCGAAACGCCCGCGCTACCCGCTGCGAGCCCATCCAATCAACGGCGCGGCGCAATTATTGGCGCGCGGCGCCGAAGCTATGGGGTATTCCTGGACCGAAACCCCGCTGGCCACCGTGTCCTCGCCGCACGGCGCCAGCCCGCCCTGCGTCTATCGCGGCTTCTGTCGCTTCGGTTGCTCGACCAACGCCAAACAGAGCCAGCTCGTCACCTTCATCCCCCGCGCGCTGGCCGCCGGCGCGGAAATCCGCGATCTCGCCATGGTCGGGCGGATCGAGACCGACGACGCCGGGCGCGCCACCGGCGTTCATTACCATCGCGAGGGACGCTGGCGCTTCCAAAAGGCGCGCGCCGTCGTCGTCGCCGGCTACGCCATCGAAACGCCGCGTCTGCTGCTGAACTCGGCGAACGCGCGCTTTCCCGACGGCCTCGCCAACAGCAGCGGCCTCGTCGGTCGCAATCTCATGAGCCAGGCCAACCAGGCGGCGTGGGGCTACATGGACGAGGTCGTGCGCGCCTACAAGGCGCCGCCCTCGACCACGATCACCGAACATTGGAACTACGAGGATCGCAAGGATTTCCACGGCGGTTATTGCTGGATGGCGCAGGGGCCGCTGCCGATCGAAACCATGACCATCGTCACCGGCTCCAAGGGGCTGTGGGGCGCGGCGTTGCACGAGGAGATGCTGCGCTACAATCACCTCGTCGGGCTGAAGATGGTCGGCGAGCAACTGCCGAACCCCGACAATCGGGTGACGCTGGCCGACGATGCCGATCAATACGGGCTGCGCATTCCCCGTATCACCTATTCCTGGGGCGACAATGACAAGGCGATGATCCGCCACGCGCTGGATCAGATGAGCACCAGCCTGGAACTGGTCGGCGCCAAGGACATCTGGCGCCAGGAGAACGACATGAACCACCTGCTCGGCACCGCCCGCATGGGGTTCACGCCCGCCGACAGCGTGGTTGACGCGGACTGCCGCAGTTGGGACATTCCCAACCTTTTCGTCTGCGACGGCTCCGTGTTTCCAACCGCCGGAGGCGTGAACCCATCGCTGACCATCACCGCGCTGTCGATGCGCACGGCCGAACGGCTCGGGCGAATGGCCCGGCTGGGCGAGTTGAACCGCTAGCCCCAAGCAGCCGGCGCGAAGAAGACGGCGACAAACGGTGAAGATAATTTCACTTCGCCGCTCGCTTGAGCATTTAATCGCAAGAGAGTTGGAGCCCTTGGAACGCTCGCGCGTTGCATCAAATAGACGCCGTCGAGGTCGCGACAGAGCAAACAAGGCGCTTGTCGTTCTGAAGAGCTTGTGCGGCGTCGCGCCGAAACCGAGGGGCGCAACCCTCCGCGTTTTCGCCGCGCGGTTCGTCCGCCGTATGCGCGGCCGAGGCGCTCGCGCCAAGCAATCTCCCCATCCCGTGGAAAGCGAACATCCCCATGCGTGTGCTCGTCGTTTTTGCCCACCCCTCGCCGATCAGTTTCAATGCGTCCCTCCACGCACAAGTGCTGGAGGCCTTGAGGCAGAAGGGGCACGAAGTCGATGATTGCGACCTCTACGCCGAAGGGTTCAACCCCGTTTTGAGTCAGGAGGAACATCTCATCTATGGCGAGGTCCCCGCCAATCGCGCCGGAGTGGCGGGTTATGTCGATCGCCTTCTCGCCGCTGATGCGCTTGTATTGATATATCCTGTGTGGAACGAGGGGTTTCCCGCTATTTTCAAGGGATTCCTTGATCGCGTCTTTCTACCGGGAGTCTGCTTCGTCAAAGACCGAGGCGTGCCGAAGCCGGCTTTGCTGAACATCAAGAAGATTGCGACGGTCTGCACTTACGGCGCCGGCCGGCTCCCGACGATGGTCTTGGGTGATCCGCCGCGCAAGGTGGTGAAGCGGCTGCTGCGTGCGATGACGGCCAGAAACGCCAGATGCGATTATCTCGCGCTGTACAACATGGATCGCGTCAGCTCCGACAAGCGGGCGCGCTTTCGTCGTCGGGTTGGCCGCCTCTTTGAGGTCTGGTGAGAGAAATCGCTCGCCGTTTCGACACGATCGTGCCCGCGTGCGTGGTGCGCGCGATCAGGTTGCTTCACCTTCGCGAGTTTGCTGCCTCAGGGGAGGATGAGCGGAATGACCAGCGCCCGATCCCCGAAAAAGGGAAATGATGGCGGCGGTGCTGATATTGCTGCTGGTACGACCAGATGTTTCTGGTGACGCTCGACAATCGTGCGACTGCGCTCGACGCCAAGACAGGCAAGGAGCTTTGGGCGACTAAAACTGGCGAGATCAATCCGGGTGAAGCCGCCACCGCCGCGCCCTTTGTCGCAAAAGGCCATGTGTTTGTCGGCATAAGTGGCGGCGAACTGAGGAGGCGCGGCCCTATCGCCGCGCTCGACAAGAACAGCGACAAGATCGATTATGTCGCCTATTCCACCGGCCCCGACAAGGATGTGAGGATCGACCAGGAGCCGCCAGAGGCGGCATTTCAACCGCACGTCTGGAGAGCATAGAGGATAGCTGCGTGAGGTGGCCCGGCGCTGCGGCCATTCTCGGCTGATGCAGCGCCGTCGCCGTTACGGTCTCTGGGCCGCCGCGAAGACATCGCGCGCGGACGTAGTACCTGCGACGTGCTCCGCGCCCTCGGCTCCGAGGTCCATCCAGCCTGCGTTCACAGCCTCAAACATTTCTTCGGCAGGTCCGGTTCGGCCCTTCGGGATGCCGAATTGCTCGAACGCCGCCGCCCATCCCTCACGCGGCACGGCAAAGGCTTTCACGTTGAGCTTAAGGACTTCACCCAATTGTTCCGCGACCTGATCCGCGCTGACCATCGAACCAAGCTCGACGACGCGCTGCCCTGACCAGGCTGGCCCGGTCAAAAGTGTTGCGACCTCGGCGCCGATGTCGTTGGTCGCGACCATTGTCGATTTGCGTTTCGTCGGATTGTAGTAGACGGGCAGCGTGCCGCCCTTGGCCACCTGCAAGCCGTAAAGGAAGTTTTCGAAGAAGCCGCCGGCGCGCACAAAGGCGATCGGCGATTTCAGCTTGCGAAGGCCTTGCTCCAGAAGCGACAGCGCCGTGATCATTCCCAGCCCGCTGGTCCTGTTGGCGCCCATCGACGAAAGCGCTGCCACGCGCGGCGGCGCTGCCTTGGTGAGCGCCTCGACATAATTCGCGATCACGCCCTTGGCTTCTCTGTAATCGGGCGAGGGCGCCCAGACAGCCGGCAACATGACGAACGCGCCCTCGACGCCTTTGAGCGCCCGCTCGATGGCGGCCGGATCATTCCAATCGCCGTCAACCAGTTCGACGCCCCGGTTCGCCCAGCTTGACGCCTTCGCGCGGTCGCGGACCAGCGCGCGGACTTGTTTGCCGTGCGCCAACAGATGTTCCGCCGTTGCGCCGCCGACTTTTCCGGTGATTCCCATGACTAAAAACATGTGTTCTCTCCTGATGTGGGGCAGAGCGCCGCCCCTGTTGGTTCAACGGTTGAGGGGCAGAAGGACCCGAATACGGGGATCGCGCAGATAGAGGCCGCCCCATGTCATCGCGCCTAGAAGCAGGGCAACGATTTCCGGCGGCGATCCCAACTCGCCGATGCGGACATGGGCGCAGATCGCGCCTCCCAGAAAGCCCGTCACCAGGATTGCGCCGAGGACGGCGGTGGCCGGGACGGCGTAAAGGAGGGCGCAGGCGAGTATGATCGGACTCACGACACGGGTCAGGTCCATCGCGAATCCGGTTTCCCGCAACATGCTCGCGATCTGTGACGGCGCGAAAAGCTGAACGGCGCCGTCCGCCACCAGAGCGGCAACGACAACCGCGCTCATGATCCGGCCGGCCCAAAGGGCGCGATGCAAGGTCGCGGTTTCAGGCGGGTGATGCAGGCTCATGGTTTCGAACATCTGTCATTCTCCGATTGGGGGTTTCTGATTTTGAGGCTTACTGGGTCTATTAGGTATGATAAACACCACGAAACCGAACTCACTGTTCTCTCTGAGGCGACCAATACCGAGGCGCGACAATGCAGACTCTCGAACCCCTGCGCATTTTCGTGACGGTCGCGGAAATGGGGAGCTTCACCCGCGCGGCCGATAGCCTGGGCATCCAAAAGGGGAGGGCCTCAACGGCGGTTCGGAAGCTGGAGGAAGATGTCGGCGTCAGGCTCCTCCACCGGACGACGCGCAGCGTGCAGTTGACGGAAGATGGACGCGCATTTCATGTCCGCGCCCGCGATCTGCTGGCTGAAGTTGATGACCTGCACTCGATGTTCGCGGGAGATCGCGTGGCGCTTCGTGGACGTTTGCGGGTTGATCTGCCGAGCGAACTGGCGCGCACCACTTTC
>JAJYDD010000294.1 GCA_021777795.1 Pseudomonadota bacterium
AAGGACTAATTTTTTGCGCGCGGCGTGGCGCGGCTGTCCCATATTTGGACGCCGGCTTCTATTCGTTTCATGGCGTGATTGAATCGTAAAAAACGACCGCCCATATGATTTCGCCGATTAACGCGATGACGGAGAGACCGAAATGAAAGCGTCTCTCAGAAACGATAATCGCAAATATGCTCGCGAGCATATAAAGGAAAATACGAAGCCAATAGGCTATCCCGAGGGATGCTAAATAATACGATCCCTTTATTGAGCTGTCAACAATATCGAGAATCAATATCGCGATGAGCAGGCCGAAAAACCAAGCGCGTCGCGAGATGAAATAGTCCGAAAACCCGTCGTATTCGCCGATCGTGTCCGGAAACAGCAATGTGCACGAGAAAAATAATACGCTCGCATAAAGCGCCACGAAACAATATATCGCAAATGTCCACCGAACGTTTTCAAGGCGAAATTCCCACCACCAGAAGTGGATAACATAAATAAGCATGAAGAATACCCACGCAATGTGCGCGGGGAATATCTTCTGCTGGCGGGGATGCTGAACGAAGCGCGCCAGCCCCGTGAGCAATCTGCTGATGCTGAGGCCGACGATGATGCTGACGACCGTGCGAACGTAAGTAAAAGCGGCGGGGTCGATAGGCGAGCTATGGTTCATGGCCCTGTCATGGCTTGCTTGCTCAGCGAAAACGCGCGCGCTGTTTCCGCGCGCCCTCACCCCCGCGTCATGGCGTAGATCGCCGTCGCGCGCGCCACGGGGCCGTCGGCGTTGGTGATGAGCGCCTGGGTGAACAGATAGCGCCCGGTCGCGCGCGCCAGCGTCGCCTCCAACTCCACCCATTCGCCGATCCGCGCCGGCCCCAGATAATCGACGTTGAGGCTCAGCGTCGGCGCGAACGGGCCGGTGATGGCGCCAGAACGGCGCAAGGGCGCGATCTGGTAATCGGCGAAGGTCGCGACCGCCCCACCGTGGCAGAGGCCGAACAGGTTGATGTGCCGGGGCGCAACGCGGAAGCCGAGCCGCTGACGTTCGGGATCGTGATAGACTGGCCCGAAGAATTCGCCGAAGCCCGCGCCGCCGTCGATAAGCTCGAAACCCGCCGGCGGCGGCGCTTCGGGCGGCGCGGCGGGCGGCGGCGGCGGCGCGTCGAGCGATGCCGCCTTTTCGGAATGGGAGAACATCCCGCGCGCGCGGGCCACCGGCGAGCCCTCGACGGTCAGGATCGTCTCGGAGAAAGCGAGGCGGCCGGTGCGCTTGACGAGGATGATCTCGCCCTCGACCCAATCGCCGAGCCGGGATGGCGCGAGATAGTCGATAGCGAGGCTGATCGTCGGCGATTGTTTGGGCTCCAGCAGGCCGGAGCGCATGAGCGCCGCAAGCTGCATGTCAGCGAAGGTCGCGATCGCCCCGCCATGCGCGACCTCGCGGAAATTGAGGTGGCGCGCCTCGACCCGGAAGCCGAACCAGACGCGCTCGCCCTCGCGCCGGGCGTAGATGGCGCCGAAATCGGCGGCGAAGCCGCCGGCGACGGCGAGGCGGACGAAACCGGGGGGATGAGAATCGTGGGTCAAGGTTCGATCCGGGATGCGTTGCACGCACGCCATAGCGCCGTCTGGCCTCAGCGCAAACAGGCTTGACGGGGCGCCGCAGGTGTCGGAATTTTCCTGTATATTATCGGGCGATTGCGGAGCGGCGATGAAAGCGTTCATGCTGACGGTTTCGGCGTTTCTGCTGGCTTGCGCTCCGGCGTCGGCGGCCCGCCACGGTCACGAGACCGACAATCACCACCATAGTTCGCCTCCATGCGATTTCTACTTCTCGACCTGCTCGGCGAAATTTCCCGACAGCGTGAGGGCCTGCCGGATTCTGTTCGAGGCCGCCAAGGCGTCCGGCGGCTATTGAGGCGAGCCCGACGCGCACAAAGCCGCGCAACCGTATTGGGGCGCCTCCGCGCGGCATATCCATCCCCGCGCGCGCTTTTGCGTGCCGTAGAACGCCCAGTTCACCACCTTATCAGCGCCGCGCCCCAGGTGAAGCCGCCGCCCATCGCCTCGATCATCACGAGATCGCCGGGTTTGATGCGCCCGTCGGCAACGGCGGCGTCCAGCGCCAGCGGAATCGAGGCGGCGGAGGTGTTGCCGTGAACATCGACGGTGATGACCACCTTTTCGCGGGCGATGCCGAGCTTGTCGGCGGAGGCGTCGATGATGCGCCGGTTGGCCTGGTGCGGCACGAACCAGTCGATGTCCTCGGCCGTGATCCCGGCCTCCGCGAAACAGGCCTTGATGACGTCCGTCACCATGCCGACCGCGTGCTTGAACACCTCGCGGCCTTCCATGCGCAGATGGCCGACCGTGCCCGTGGTGGAAGGGCCGCCGTCGACATAGAGCTTGTCGCGATGTCGCCCGTCCGAGCGCAGTTTGGAGGCGATCACGCCCGCCTCGCCGCCCTCGACCGCCTCCAGCACCATCGCCCCGGCGCCGTCGCCGAACAGCACGCAGGTCGTGCGGTCCTCCCAGTCGAGCAGGCGCGAGAAGGTCTCTGCGCCGATCACCAGCGCGCGCTTGTGCGAGCCGGAGGTCAGGAATTTATCGGCGGTGGTGACGGCGAACACGAAGCCCGAACAGACGGCCTGAAGGTCGAAGGCGACGCCCTGGGTGATGCCGAGCGCCGCCTGAATCTCGCTCGCCGAGGAGGGGAAAGTGTGATCGGGCGTCGAGGTCGCCACGATGATGAGGTCGATGTCGGCGGCGGCGATCCCGGCGCTGGCCAGCGCCCGCGCGGCCGCGCGGGTTCCCAGGCTCACCGTCGTCTCGCCGTCGCCGGCGATATAGCGCTGCTTGATGCCGGTGCGCTGGACGATCCAGTCGTCGGACGTATCGACCCGGCTCGCCAATTCGACGTTGGTGACGGCGCGTTCGGGCAGGCAGGCGCCAACCCCCCGCACCACGGAACGAAGTCTCGCGTTCATCTTTGACTTTCAGGAACTGGCGAGCGTCGGCGGGCGGGCCTCGCTCGTATGGCCGATCATGTCGCGAATATTGGCGAGCAGATCCTGGCGCACCATGTCGTAACCGACCTCGATAGCGCCGGCGTAACTCTCGGCGTCGGCCCCGCCATGACTCTTGATGACTACGCCGTCAAGGCCAAGGAAGATGGCGCCGTTGCTGCGGCCGGGATCGAGTTTGCGCCTCAGCGCCTGGAAAGCGCCGCGCGCCAGCAGATAGCCGATCCGCGTGGCGAGCGTCGCCGACATCGCCTCGCGCAGGAATTGCCCGATCTGCCGGGCGGTGCCCTCGGCCGTCTTCAGCGCGATATTGCCGGTGAACCCTTCCGTCACGAATACGTCGACCGTGCCGCGGCCGAGATCGTCGCCCTCGACGAAACCGTGGTAGCGCAGGCCCGGCCACGCGCCCTCGCGCAACATGCGCCCGGCCGCCTTCACCTCTTCCAGGCCCTTGATCTCTTCGACCCCGACATTGAGCAGGCCCACCGTCGGGGTCTCGATGTCGAACACGATGCGCGCCAACGCCGCGCCCATGACCGCGAGATCGACCAGATGCTGCGCGTCCGCGCCGATGGAGGCGCCGACGTCGAGAACGATCGATTCGCCGCGCATCGTCGGCCACATGGCGGCCAGGGCTGGGCGCTCGATCATCGGCAGCATGTGCAGGCAGATCTTGGCCATCGCCATCAAGGCGCCGGTGTTGCCGGCCGAAACCGCGCAATCGGCCTCGCCGCGCTTGACCGCCTCGACCGCCCGCCACATCGAGGAGACGCGGCGGCCTTGGCGCAAGGCCTGGCTCGGCTTGTCGGTCATCTTCACCGCGACGTCGCAATGGATGATCTTCGCGCGTTGGGCCAGCTTTGGATGGGCGGCGACCAGCGGCTGCACAAGTTTTTCGTCGCCGAACAGCAGATAGCGCGTGTCCGGGCGCCGCTCTAGCGCGAGCGCCGCCGCCGGAATGACGACGCCGGGCCCGTGATCGCCCCCCATCGCGTCGAGCGCTATGTTGATTTCACGCTTCAAGAAGCTTTGTCGCCCTTCGCTTTTGGCTTGTTGCCGGAAAATGCAGCGGGAACATAGCGGCAGGGGCCGCGCCAACGCAACGCTCAGTCCGGCTCCTCGTTGTCGCCGAGGGCGCGCAGGCGCGAAAATGGCGATTCCGGCTCCTTCGCGGGCGAAGACGGCTCGAAAGCGACGCCGGGCTTGCGCGGATAGGGGTCCAAAGCCAGCGTCAGGAACTCCGAGGCCAGCGCCCCGAGGTCGATTTTGCCGTCGATCAGCGGATCGGGCGCATCCGCGTCGGCCTCTGATTCGGTAGCGGCGGGCATCGCCTCGACGGGCAGGAACTTCGCCTCGATGGGTTCGTCAATATCGACCTCGAACGGCTCCAGGCTGACGACGCAGGTTTGCGTCACTCGCGCCGAAAGTTCGCCCTCGACTTCCACGCCGCGGCGCCATTTGGCGATTCGGAAGCTCGCGCTCAGCCGCTCGATTCCGGGCAGGCCGTTGAGTTTGGCGAGCGCGGCGCGCTCCTGCGCATTGGCCTCGATTTCGAGGGCGAGGCCGTCGCGCGGCAACGGCTGCACGCGCGTCGGGCGGCTGAATTCGGTCCCTGTCATGGCGCGGCCTCCGGCTGCGGGTAGTGGAAATGGCCGGACATGAAAGCCTCAAGCGGCGTCTCGGCCAGCCGGCGCTGAAGGCCGAGCGTGCGCAGGGCGAGCCGGCGCGAGGCGGGCGTCGGCGCGTCGCCCGCCCGCAGTGCGTTGCGGGCGAGCGCCGCCGCGAGCGCCTCCGCATCGCCCGCCGACAGGCCCGGGGCATAGGCGCCGGAGCGGCCGAAATAAGCGTTCGCCATCTTTTTCATGCGCTTGGCGACGCCGACATCGCTGATCGACATCTCGCGCAGGGCGTCGTCGAAACCCTCGAACACGCGGTCGACGATCTCCTGGGCGAGATCGGTCTGGCCGAGTTCGGCGAGGCGGCGCAGCAGCAAATCGGCGTGCAGCGTCGTCATTTCGAAGCGCCCGTCGAGGTCGTCGGGGACGCCGCAATCGGTGTAGAGCGCGGGCGCGCGGGCCGCCGCCACGATCTCGCCGTGAATATGATTGATGAGGACGCGGGCGGCTCGGCGCGCGCGTAAGTGGGCGAAGATCATTCTGGGCCTTGATTTAATTAACGCGCTTCCGTTACGCGGTGGAATCTGGCAGGCCGAGCTTCGCTTCGCAATGGGGTCGTCGATGCGCATTTACGGGAAAATGAGGCTCGCGGCCTTTGTGATCGCGCTGGCGGCTCCGCTGTCGGGCTGCATCGGCTACGAAGGCGACTTCGATCGCGGCTATCAGATCGACGAACAGAGCCTCGTCAAAGTGCAGGTCGGCAAGACCGACAAGCGCGAGGCCCTGAACCTGTTGGGCACGCCCTCGACAAC
>JAJYDD010000295.1 GCA_021777795.1 Pseudomonadota bacterium
TTCGCTCTGTCGTCGAAACTGGACGAAGACGAGCCGTCCGCGCCATCGACGCCATCCGCATCACCTTGCGTGGCGAAACTCTGCCTTGTGCCGCTTGAGAAACACCACAGGGACCTGAGCAATTACAGCCGATTTGCTCGCTTGCGCTCAATCTACCATACGCAATAAAGCAACGATACATATTTGCTGTTTCACATTTGTGCCATCAGGCCAATCGGGCAATATTTCAAGTTTGGCGGGATGATTTGGTGGCGGACGGCTCCATAAATTTTCAGACGGCGAAACATATGGCCCGGAAATGGAATTCAGCGGCTGAGTTTTTTAAAGAAATTTCTGGTTTATTCGACAAAAATCACGAGGCAAAAACAAACGAATTCCGGCATTCGTTTAATCATAGAATGCCATCTCAGCAAATTATTGGGTATTCGGCCTTTGTTAGGCGCGTCATAAAAGAAAAAGGAGTACAGTATGATTTTGGTCAGTATCCGCCTCTGAATCTTTTTATGGTTTCCCATGAATTGAATTCTCAATTCATAAATCAACTAAAAGTAATGGAAGCTTTCAAGGCGCTGGTTTTTGAACAATTGAAGGTGATTGCACCTTTGGCCTCGTTGTAAGGGCCTCGGAGCTACGAAGTTGTGACACGCATTGGGACGTTACCGCAGCGTGTTCCCCGCTCTCCCATTCCCGCTCCTTCGCACCCGCTAACTTTCGGCCGCCTCTCCTCGCACCGCCGCGTGCCGGGTGCAGAAAAAGGCGCCTAAGCAACTGGTCCCTCAGCACAGCGGTCACGTCCTGCCGCCCGCGCCATCCCTCCATTCCCGCTCTTGACCCCCGCCGCCCAAGCTCCTACGCCCTCAGTGTGTCACAGCCTTACGCCCTCGACATTCAGCCTTTGCAGAAGGCCGTCAGCGCCTTGGCGGCGGCTATGGCTCGCCATGCCCAGAACCCCGGCGACGATATCGTTCGCGACGCCTGCATCCAGCACTTCGAGTTTACTTACGAAGTGAGCCACAAAATGCTCAGGCGCTATCTGGAAGCGACTTCGGCCAATCCGGCGGAGTTTGACGCGATGTCGTTTCAAGACCTCATTCGCACAGGTTCGGAGCGCGGGCTGCTGTTGAGCGATTGGTCGCGCTGGAAGGTTTTCCGCACGGCGCGCAGCATCACCAGTCACACCTACGATGAAACCAAAGCTCGCGAGGTTTTCGCCATCATCCCCGAATTCCTGGCCGAAGCCTCTCACCTTCGCGACCGCCTGAAAGACGCCGCCGCATGAGCCTCAGCCTGCGCCCCGATCACGAGCGGATGGTGCGCGACGTCCTGTCGGCGCATCTGCCTGCCGGTTTCACGGTGCGCGTGTTCGGCAGCCGCGCCAGGGGCGCGCCGAAGCCCTATTCCGACTTGGACCTGGCGCTCGACGGCGACGCGCCGCTGTCGCTGGCCGCGCTCGCCGATCTCACGGAGGCGTTCTCGGTGAGCGATCTGCCGTTTAAGGTCGATATCGTCGAAGTCCGCTCAGCCAGCCCGGCCTTGCGCGCGGCCATAGAACGGGACGGCGTCGCGCTCGACTCTTGACCCCGCCCGCCCGCTGTCTTACGCCCCCTGGCATGTCAGAGCTTCACGCCCTCGGCCATGCCTCCAAAATCCCCGATGCGCCGGACGCGCGCACGCTGGAGCGCGTGCCCAATCCACATCCGGACGTCGATTACGTCACACGCTTCGCCGCGCCCGAGTTCACCTCCATCTGCCCGGTGACGGGGCAACCGGATTTCGCGCATCTCGTCATCGATTATGTGCCTGATCAATGGCTGGTCGAGTCGAAATCGCTGAAACTGCATCTGGCGAGTTTTCGCAATCACGGCGCCTTCCATGAGGATTGCACGGTGCGCATCGGCAAGGAGATCGCCGCGCTGATCGGGCCGCGCTGGCTGCGCATCGGCGGCTATTGGTATCCGCGCGGCGGCATCCCCATCGATGTGTTCTGGCAGACGGGCGAATTGCCCAAGGGCGTCTGGGCGCCGGAGCAGGGCGTCGCGCCCTATCGCGGGCGCGGCTGAAAAATTCAAGGGAGGACAGCATGAACCGTCTCGCGGGCAAGACCGCTTTGCTCACCGCGGCGGCGGCCGGCATCGGCCGCGCCACGGCGGAAGCCTTCGCCGCCGAGGGCGCGCGTGTCATCGCCACCGATCTCAACGAAGCCGCGCTCGCCGGGCTCAAGGGCGAGACGCGCAAGCTCGACGTGCGCTCGACGGAAGCCGTCGAGGCGCTGGCGCGCGAGATCGGGCCGATCGACGTGCTGTTCAACTGCGCCGGCTTCGTCCACCACGGCACGGCGCTCGAATGTTCGGACGCCGATTTCGATTTCTCCTTCGACCTCAACGTCAAGTCGATGCATCGCACGGTGCGGGCGTTCCTGCCGGGGATGCTCGCCAAGGGCGGCGGCGCCATCGTCAACGTCGCCTCGGCCGCCTCGTCGGTGCGCGGCATCCCGAACCGCTATGTCTACGGCGCCTCCAAGGCGGCGGTGATCGGGCTGACGAAGGCGGTGGCCGCCGATTTCATCCGCAAGGGCGTGCGCTGCAACGCCATCTGCCCCGGCACGGTCGAAAGCCCCTCGCTCGACGGGCGCATCGCAACGCTCGCCTCGCAATCGAAACAGCCGGTCGAGGCGGTGCGGCAGGCCTTCATCGACCGCCAGCCGATGGGCCGGCTCGGCAAGGCGGAGGAGATCGCCGCGCTCGCGGTTTATCTCGCCAGCGACGAGAGCGCGTTCTCGACCGGGCAGATTTATCTCGCCGACGGCGGCTTCGCGCTCTGAGGTGCAACGAAGGCGCCATTGGCGCGGGCGCGCGGGCCGTGCTAGCCGGCTTGCATCCGCCGCGAAGGTGATGCGGCCCCTAGGGAGAACGTCCCATGCAGATGAACGAGAGCCAACTGGTTCCCGCGTCCCAAGATAAGGTCTGGGCGGCGCTCAACGATCCCGCGATGCTCGCCAAATGTATTCCTGGCTGCCAGAAACTCGACATGACCGCGCCCAATGAGATGACGGCGACGGTGGTGGTGAAGGTCGGGCCGGTGAAGGCGAGCTTTTCCGGCAAGGTCACGCTCTCCGATATCGACGCGCCCAACGGCTATCGCATCTCTGGCGAGGGTTCCGGCGGCGTCGCCGGCTTCGCCAAGGGCGGCGCGACGGTGAAGCTGACGGCGGAAGGGCCGGAGTCGACGCGGCTCGATTACGCCGTCGATGCGCAGATCGGCGGCAAGCTCGCCCAACTCGGCGGCCGGCTCATCGATGCCACCGCCAAGAAACTCGCGGGCGAGTTCTTCGAGAAATTCGCCGCCGAACTATCGCCGCCCGCGCCCGAGGCGCCTGCCGAAGCTGAGGCTGAGGCGACGGAGGAGGGCGAGAAGAAGGGCTGGTTCAAGAAGCTGATTTCTTGAAGCTCAGCCTCGGCCGAGTTCCCGGCGCAGCGCGTTGTCGCGCTGCTCGGCGTAATAATTGTTGGTGGCGAAGAAGGCCCAGATCGTCGCCGGCAGCCAGCCGATGACGGTCAGTTGCAGGATCAGGCAGACGGCGCCGCTGAACGGCATGCCCATCGTGAAGAACGTCAGCCAGGGCAGGAACAAAGCGATCAGATAACGCATGGCGGCCTCCGCGCCTGTCAGATGCGCGGCGGGCGCGGGCTTTTCAAGAGCCGGCGAGGAAGAGGGCGATGTCGGGGACCGCTTCCAGTTCGGCGCGTTCCTCCGCGCTCGGCAGTTGCGGACGGTCGCGCGTCGCATCGACCATGCACAGGAAGCCGAGCGGTTGATCCGCGCCGGCGCGGAACTGGTGCCAGGCCCAGGCCGGCACGGTGACGAGATCGAGCGGTCCGATCTCGACCACCTCATGGCCGACCAGCGCCCGGCCGGCGCCGCGAAGGATCGTCACCGCATGGACGTGGGCGTGGCGCTCCAGCGTCGTCCAGCCGCCGGGGGCGACCTCGAAATAGCGCAATTCGCCCTTGAGGTCCGGCGCTGACGCCAGCACCTGCCGCGTCACGCTGCGGAAGGGCGCGCTCGCCTCGTCCTTGTAGGCGCGCAGATCGACGCCCTGCCAGCGGTAATCGGGCAGCGCCTTGCGCAGGATCGGTTCGCTCATCGGTGTTCTCCGACCGCCGCGACGAAAGCGGCGCTCTCTTCGACCAGCCGCTCGGGCGGCGCGGAAAGCAGCGCGCCGCCGATCAACAACATGGTGTCGGCGCCGTAGGCGTCGAGCATCTCGCCGACCCGTGCTGTGGTCATGCCGCCGGCGGGCGTCGGCATCGCATCCTTGAGCCCGCCCCATTGCGCGCGCAGGCCCTCGGCGAGCGCGAGACAGGTCGCCTTGGAATAGCCGAAGCGGCCGCCGTAATTGGGGAAAATGCCGACATCGCCGCCGACGAGACGGAATAGCCGCATCAGCGCCGGCGGGGCGATGCGCGCCGCGCCGCCCATCGTCGGGTGGGCGAAGACGATGAGGTCGCGGTTTTCCTCAGCGAGCGCCTGCGCGGTCGAGAGGCCGGCGATCATCGGCGCGATCATCACCGCGGCGAGCCCGTGCTCGCGGGCGAGGGCGATCTGATCGCGCATCCGGCCGTAATGGCCGCTGAGCACGGGGACATAACAGGCGAGCCGGCCGGTGCGATCCGCCGCGCGACGGCAGGCGGCGGCGTTGGCGGCGACGCGGGCTGCGAAGGGCGCATAGGCCTGATCGGCGAAGCCGTGATCGTCCTTGATGAAATAGACGCCGCCGAGCGCCAGCGCCTCGGTCAGCACGGCAAGGCCCGCCGGCGGCAGACCCTGCGGCTTGACGGCGACGCAGGTGAGCGCGCGGGCAGGGGCGCCAGCGCGGGCGCGCAAGCCCGCTATCCCCCGGCCGGGTCCGGGAAAGCGCGCAATCACTTCCTCCGGCAGGTGGAAATCGGCGAGTTCGACATCGGCTTGCAGCGAGGAATTGCCATAGAGCATGTTGAGCAATTGCCCGGCATCGTCGCCGACGGTGGCGGCGCTGAGGCCGATCTCGACCTCGAACCGACCGGCCGCGATCTCGCGGATCGCGCCGACCTCGCCGACGATCTCGCGCCGCACGTAATCGTCGCGCACCGCCGCCAGCGGCGCCTCGATGCTCTGCTCCAGCGCAATGCCCTGCGCCCGCGCCTCGATGGACGCAGCGTCGCCCGCCACGCGATAAACCGCGGTGATCCGTAAAACCAATGTCGCCCCCAACCCTTGGCGTTCCTATCAACCGGGTTCCGCCGCTTGGCAAGCCTTCCCTTGTGCGAGTCCGGCGCGTATAGGAGCGTGAAATTTTTGTGAATCTTAGCGGGCGAGGATCATGGCTGGGCACAGTCAATTCAAGAACATCATGCACAAGAAGGGCAAGCAGGACGCGATCCGCTCCAAGCTCTTCTC
>JAJYDD010000296.1 GCA_021777795.1 Pseudomonadota bacterium
ATGCCCGCGTCCTCGCGAAGCCGCGCCAGAGCTTCGCCGGCGACGAGACGCGGCGCGCGGGCGAGCGTGGCGGCGCGGCCGACGACCGGCGGCGGGGCGAGATCCTCGGGCGTCGCGAACAGTCCCGGCGCGCGCATACGCGCCGAACTCAGCAATCCCACGGGGATGCTCAGCAAAAGGCCGATCACGACCGGGAACATCCACAACAGCAGCGGCAACGAAATGCTGTAGGCGGCCAGCGCCATCGCGACGCCAACCAGCGTCGGCGCGATCAGCTTGCGTGCGACCTCGCCGCGCGGCACGGCGCCGTCGTCACGTCGCTGCACCTGCCAGCCGGCGTCGCGGCCAAACAGGATCTCCGTCACCGCGCGCGATTGGAACACCATCATCGCCGGCGCGATCAGCGCCGCGAGCACGATCTCGACCAGCACGCCCGCCAGCGCGCGCCCGGCGCCGCCGAACGCCCGCCGCTCGGCGGGCGCGGCGAGCAGCGTCACATAGGCCATGAACTTCGGCAGCAGCAGCAGCCCCATCGTGCCGCCGAACACCCAGGCCGACAGCACCGCATCCTGCTGCGGCCATCTGGGGAAAAGCGAAAAGCCCTTGGGAAAATATTCCGGCCGCACAAAGGCCGCCTGCAACGAGATCAACAGGCCGAGAATCAGGAACAGGAACCACATCGGCGCCGTCAGATAAGCGCCGATCCCGACCGCCAGATGCAGGCGGGAAAGCAGCCGCAGGCCGCGCGCCGGCATAACCGCCAGATGCTGAAGATTGCCCTGGCACCAGCGTCGGTCGCGCGCGGCGAAGTCGATCAGAGAAGGCGGCGCCTCCTCATAAGATCCTTTCAGCGACGGCGCGGAATAGACCTCCCAGCCAGCGCGGCGCATGAACGCCGCCTCGATGAAATCGTGGCTGAGGATATGGCCGCCGAACGGCTTGCGGCCGCGAAGCTCGGGCAGGCTGGCCTCGCCCGCGAAAGCGGCGATGCGGATGATGGCGTTGTGGCCCCAGTAATTGCCGTCCGGCCCCTGCCACCAGGCGTTGCCGGCAATCACCATCGGCCCGTAGAGCCGGCCTGCGAATTGCTGCCATCGGCTGAACAGCGAGCGCGCGTTGACGACGACAGGCGCCGTCTGGATGAGCGCCGCCTCCGGCCGGTTCTCCATCGCATGCGCGAGACGCACGACGGCCTCGCCCGACATCAGACTGTCGGCGTCGAGCACGATCATGAAATCGTAAGCGCCGCCGAAACGTTGCAACCAATCCGCGATATTACCGGACTTGCGCGCGACATTCTCGGCGCGGTGTCGATAGAACAGGCGCCCGTCGCAGGCGCGGCTGAGCGCGAGATAGGTCGCCTCCTCCTCGATCCAAAGATCGGGATCGGTGGTGTCGCTGAGCAGATACCAATCGAAATGGGCGCCGCGGCCCGCAGCCTCGACCGCCTCCCACATCGCCCGCAAACGCGCCGCGACCGCGTGCGAATCCTCGTTGTAGATGGGCAGCAACATCGCGGTGCGCGTCGATAGGTCCGGTGGGGGTCCCGCCTCGTCGATGACGAGCCCGGCTCGCCCGCGCGTCAGCATGACGAGGAAGCCGGCCAGGGCCGACATGAAGGAAAACGCCACCCAGGCGAACAGTGCGACAAACAAGACGAGCAGCGCCCATTCCAGCGCGGTCACGCCACCGATGTCGAGGACGTCATACATTTCGCGCGCGCCGCCCACGGCAAGCGCGAGGGCGCCGGCGAAGATCAGCAGGCGTCGCGGCAACACCGAGCGCGCCGCGTCGCTGAGTTGCGGCGCGGCGGGCTTCGACAACAGTCCCGGCGCCAACGCCAGCGGCGCCTCGGGCGGCAGAAAGACCGGAGCGCGATGCGTTCCTTTCGGGGACGCCGTCTTTGCGGTCACGGAGTCCATCGGTAGATCCAGATTTCCGAGACGGGCGCGTTCCCCTCGGCAAGATAGGCGCGCAACTCAATCGCCTTCTGATCCTTCACGTCGAAGGCGAAGCTCAGCCGCCAGCCGCCCGTCTCGGGGTTGGGCTGCGTGACGATATCGCTGACGGCGCCCTTGTCGGCGGTGACCACGCCCTTGACCTTCTTGGGGTCGAGCGACTTCAACCGCTCGCCCGCAAGCTCCAGCACAAACAGCTTGGAATCGGCGCCCTTGGCGCTGAGGCCACTGCGGGTGAAGCGCGCGAGCTTGTCGGTCTTGGCGATGTCAGGGCCCCAGTGGAGGCGGTAGGTGAGGTTATGCTCGCTCTTGGCGGCCAGAACGTCCTTCGGCCGCCAGAACGCGACGATGTTGTCGTGGATCTCTTCCTTGGTCGGGATCTCGAACAGCACCACCTCGCCCTCGCCCCAATCGCCGATGGGCTCGACAACCAGGCTCGGCCGCTTTTCCAGATGCGCTTCGAGGTCCTGATAAGCGGCGAAGGCCTTGTCGCGCTGCACCAGCCCGAAGCTGCGCGGGTTGGCGTCGGCGAAGGCGCTTATCTGAAGGGTCTTCGGATTGCTGAGGGGACGCCAGAGTTGCTCGCCGCGCCCGTTCAGCATCATCAACCCGTCGGAATCATGCACCTGGGGGCGAAAATCCTCGACATCGTAGCGGTCGTTGGGGCCGAAGAAGAACATGCTGGTGAGCGGCGCGACGCCGCCATGCGCGACATCGACGCGCGGAAACATCGTCATCTCGACATCGAAGATCGTCGTTTCGCCGGGGCGGATGGTGAAGCGGTAGGCGCCCGTCGCGCTCTTGCTGTCGAGCAGCGCATGAACGACGATCGAAGTCGCCCCGACGCCCGGCCGCTCCAGCCAGAACGCCTTGAAGAACGGGAACTCCTCCCCCTTCGGCTCGCCGGTGTCGATGGCGAGCCCGCGCGCGGAGAGGCCGTAGACCTCGCCCTTGGCGACGGCGCGAAAATAGCTCGCGCCGAGGAATACGCAGACTTCGTCGTAATAATCGGGCCGGTTGATCGGCGCGTGCAGGCGAAAGCCGGCGAAGCCCATGTCCTGATCGGGCCAAACGCCGACGCCCTCGCCGAAGGTGAAATCCTCGCGGCGATAGGGGATCGGCTCGGCCTTGCCGTCGGCGACCTGATAGATGTCGACCCGGTTTTTGTAAAAGAAGCCGGGATGGAAAAACTGCGCCTCGAAACCACGATTCTGCCCATGCCAGAGCGCGTGATCGGGGCGGAAGCGGATCGAGCGGTACTGGTCGTAAGTCAGCGCCTTCAGCGCGTCGGGCAGTTTCTCGCTAGGCGCCTCGAACGGCTTGGCCGCGAGCGCGCGCGCCATGTCGCGCACTGTGGAGGTCGAGAACGGCGTAGCGGAAGGCGGCGCGGCGGCGTGGGCGACGGGTGGTCCCGCGAAGGCGCGCAAAGGCGCGAAGGCCGCCGCGGAGACGGCAAGGGAAGCTTTCAAAAGGGATCGACGATTCAACGGCGGGCTCGGGTGTTTTGCGACGGCCCATGTAAACGGCCCTACGCCTCCGAAGTTCCCGAAGTCGTGTTGCGGCGCACGCGCTATTTCGCCGGCGCCAGGGCGAACAGGATGTTGTCGGCGCCCGCGTTGCTGATCTCGATGGTCGCCGGGCCCGCGCCGAGCGGGAAACGCACCGACTTGCGCACCCCCGCGCAATCGCGCTGGCCGGAGAAACCGCTCGACGTCACCAGCTTGCCGTTCTCGGCGACATCGACCCAGGCCTCGGCCGAGAGCGTGATCTGATAAAGGCCGGGCGCGAGCTTGGGCGCGGTGAGGACAACGGCGAACGTATCGGGCTTGGGCGCGCGCTGCGGCGGGACGGGCAGCTTCACGTCCTTGGCAAGCGTCAGCGCATAGCCGGCGCCTGCGGCGACCTGTCCGCCCTTGGGCAGCGACGGCGCCGCGAACCACGCGCGCTCCCGGGCGACGCTCCATTTGAAATGATCGCAATCCGCGCGGGCAGGCGCCGCGAGGACGAGCGGCGCGAGGGCCGCGAGCAGGAAGCGCTTCACGTCTTTTCCCCTCAATCGACGCCGACCATGACGTCCGACGCCTTGACGACCGCATAGGCGGACTGGCCCACCTTGAGGCCGAGCGCATCGACCGCCTCATTGGTGATCGAGGCGGTGAGCACGGTCCCGCCGACGTCGATTTCGACATGGGCGGTGGTCTGGCCCTTGGTCACGGATTTGACTGTGCCCTTGAGCTGATTGCGGGCGCTGAGCTTCATGGGAAGGCCTCCTGTGTTTCCCGCGCTTTCAGCGCGGCGCCGGCCCGCGCTCGCCTCCGATGGCGCAGACGGGACGGCCTCGCTATATCCCGGTATATACAAAGCCGCATGGGCTCGCAATCGGCGGGTCTCCAAGCATAGGATTTCGGCATGGCGGCTTTATGAGAGTCAGCTTGCGCAACCGAAAATGCTATAACTCGCCCAACCGAAGGAGGCGACGCGAATGCCTAGAGGCTACAAAGAAATGCTGGCGGAGGCGAACGCGCGGATCGAGACCGTTTCGCCCGAGACGGCGCAGGAAATGCTCGGCCGCGACGACGTGCTGTTCGTCGATCTGCGCGATCCGCGCGAACGCGAGCGCGAGGGGATGATCCCCGGCGCGTTCTCCTGCCCGCGCGGCATGTTGGAATTCTGGATCGACCCCGAGAGCCCCTATCACAAGACCGAATTCGCCTCCGGCAAGCGGTTCGTGTTCTTCTGCGCCGGCGGCTGGCGCTCGGCCTTGGCGACCGCGACGGCTAAGGACATGGGGCTGGACAAGGCCTGCCACATCGACGGCGGGTTCGGCGCGTGGCGCAAGGCCGGCGGCGCGGTCGAACCGCCGAAGGGTTAGGCCGGCGAAGGGTCGGCGTCGCGCAGCGCCATTGCTGTTTCGACCGCCAGCGCTTTCATCGGATTGGGGGCCGGAAGGCGAGACCAGTAGCGTTCGAGCTGCGGCAGCAGCGCGCCCACGGCGCGCCTCTTTGCTGGGCGCGCGCAGGTGCGATATCGTAAGGCTCGGTGTCGCGGCCCAAAGGGATGAGAGCTTGCCGATTTCGACAATACTCGCCGGCCATTCACACATCGATACGCTGGTGGGCAACAGGATCGTCACCGAGTTCGCATTGCGACCGGTCGCCGGCGCGGAGGGCGTCTGCGCGCTTGAGGGCCCGAAGCCGCGCAACGAAGTCTTCTGGGAACGCCTGATCCTTGAGGCGCCGGGACGCAATGTTGGCTTCGCCTGGAACGGTAACGAGCACAACGGCTTGTATTTCTTCAGGCCCACGCCAGAGTTCGACTTCGTTTCGCGTCACGTTCCCCAGTTGAAGGAGGACGCGCAGATCGTGCCGCAGGCCGCCATCGCCGCGCGCTTGCGCCAGCATTCGCTCAATCAACTGGAAACCTGGCTGAACCGATTGCGCGAGGCCGGCCCGAAGAAACTCGTCCAGATCGGCG
>JAJYDD010000001.1 GCA_021777795.1 Pseudomonadota bacterium
AAGTTCATCCCGCCGGACATCAACTACGATAACGCGGAACCGGCGAAGCTCACCGCTCCGCCGCCGGGGCCGGTCAAGATCGTCGAACTGCCGAAGCTCCTGCCGCTGCCCGGACAATTGAAGCCGATTCCGGGTCGAAAGGAGCCGCCTGAAGCTCGCAACCCCACCGAGCGTGTCGATCGGGCCGATGCGGCCGCGCGCGTGCAGCCGGTCCGCGACGGTTTCATCAACGCCGTGCAAGTCTATCCCTATTCGGCGGGCGCGCTCTATCAAGTCTATGCCGCGCCGGGCGAAGTCACCGACATCGCGCTGCAGGACGGCGAGCAGCTCGTCGGCTCCGGACCGGTCGCCGCCGGCGACACGGTGCGCTGGATCGTCGGCAATACCGAGAGCGGCGCCGGCGCGACCCGGAAGACCCATATCCTGGTCAAGCCGACCCGGCCGGACCTGGTGACGAATCTCGTCATCAACACCGACCGGCGCACCTATCTCCTGGAGCTGCGCTCGACGAGCAAGACCTATATGGCCTCGGTGTCCTGGCAATATCCCGAGGATCAGCTCATTGCGCTTCGCCGCCAGAACGCGCAGGCCGAGGAGGCCGCGCCGATCGCCGCCGGCCTCGACTTCGCCTCCCTCAACTTCCGCTACGCCATTGAGGGCGATCATCCGGCTTGGCGGCCGTTGCGCGCCTTTGACGATGGGCAAAAGGTCTTTATCGAATTCCCGACCGGCATAAGGCAGGGCGAAATGCCGCCGCTCTTCGTCATCGGCCCTGCGGGCGGCTCCGAGCTGGTCAATTACCGCGTCAACCGCAACTACTACATCGTCGACCGCCTGTTCGCCGCCGCCGAGTTGCGCCTGGGCGACAAGGACAGCGAACGCCGTGTCCGCATCGTGCGCACCGACGGAAGGCCGCGCTCATGACCGGCGAGCCGAACGGGGAGCGGAGCGCCGCGCCCGAGCCCTTGGCGTCGCCCGACCTGCGGCTGCGGGGCGAGCGGCCGCGCGTCACGCGTCTGTCGCGCAAGGTTCTGATCGGCATGGGCTTTGTCTCGGCGCTCGTCGTCGCCGGCGCGCTTGGCTACGCGCTCCAAAGCCGCAACAAGTCCGACGCTGGCCGGGAGCTTCTCAGCATTCAGAACCGTCCGGCCGCAGAAGGATTGGCCGGCCTGCCGAAGGATTACACCGGCCTGCCGCGCCGTGCGCCGCCGCTCGGGCTCCCGCTTCCGGGCGATCTCGGCAAACCCATCCTCAACGCCGGCGCGGCGCCGAACACTTTTCTTCCCGCAGCCGGTCCCGACTCCGAGGCGCGGCGGCTCGCCCAGGAAAATGAGGCGGCGCGCGTCAGCAAGCTTTTCGCCCGGACCCGCCAGCAGCCACAGGACGTCGTCGCTGTCGCCCCCGCGGCAATGCCCGGCGCGGGGACCAGCGTCGGTCCGACGCCTCCTGTCGACGCCGGCTCCGCCCAGAACATGCAGGACCGTAAGACCGCCTTCCTCAACGCCGCGTCCGACAAACGCACCGTCAGCCCCGACCGGCTGGAAGCCAAGGTCTCGCCCTATGTGGTGCAGGCCGGCACGGTCATTCCAGCCGCGCTCATCACCGGCATTCGCTCCGACCTTCCCGGCCAGATCACCGCCCAGGTGACCGAGGCGGTCTATGACAGCCCCACCGGCAAATACCTGCTCATCCCGCAAGGCGCGCGGCTGATCGGCCAGTACGACAGCTCCGTCGCCTTCGGCCAGTCGCGCATCCTGCTCGTCTGGACGCGCCTGAACATGCCGGACGGCGAATCGATCGTGCTGGAGCGCCTGCCCGGCGCCGACGCCGGCGGCTATGCGGGCCTCGAGGATGAGGTCGACAATCACTGGGGCATGCTGTTCAAGGCCGCCGTGCTCTCGACGCTGCTCAGCGTCGGCGCCGAAGCGGGGACCAGTCAGAATGAGAACAACCTCGTTCAGGCGATCCGCGCCGGCGCCTCCAACAGCATCGGCCAAACCGGCGAGCAGATCGTCCAGCGCCAGCTCAACATCCAGCCGACCCTGACGATCCGGCCCGGATTCCCGGTCCGAATAATCGCAACGCGGGACCTCGTACTGGCGCCCTATGGGCAGAAAGGAACGCCATGACAAAATTGAAGCTTGGGGCGCTTGCCGACGACAAGCCGGTCAAGGTCAGCATCGAGCTGCCCGCCGCGGTCCACCGCGACCTTGCCGCCTATGCCGAGCTGCTTGGACGGACCACGGGGCGGCCGGCGCCTGATCCCGCAAAGCTCGTGGCGCCAATGATCGCGCATTTTATGGCGAACGACAGGGCGTTCGCGAAGGCGCGCCGCAACGGAAACTCTCAAGCCGGTCCGGCTTCGACCGAAAGATCGGGATAGCGCTCCCGGAGCATGGCCAGGAAAGGGCCGAGTGTCGGGTTTCCGTTGGCCTCGCGCCAATAGGCCATGAAGTTGAGCCGCGTCGGGCCGTCGTCATCGCAAACCTCGCGATAGACGACCCCGTCGTAGCGGACGCCAGTGGCGCCCTCAAGAATCAGAAGCGCGCCATAGTCCGCGCCGACCAGGCTCAACAAGCTATCAAGGGCGGCGTCTTGATGAAGGATACGCTGAGGGCTCGCGCCCCGGAGCTTGATCATCAGCAGCCGCTCGAGCTCCTGGCCCGGCCCCCGCTGAGGCAGCAGGATTCGTTCATTCGCCAATTCGATCCAACGAATCGCGCGGCTTCGGCTGAGAGGATGGCGCTCGGGCAGGGCGACGATGACCCGTTCGCTCCACAGCGGCAGCACGCGATCATCCCACCCGGAACGACATTTGGTCATGACCGCGACATCGACGACCCCGCCTGCAAGAGCGGCGAGCAGACGCTCGTGATTTCCATCGAATGTGTGAACCTCCACATCGGCAAATCGGCGATGATGCTCCACAAAATTGGCGTACATGTTGCCGGTGGAGGGCGAAGCGTAAACGCCGATCGTCAGCCGTCCATTCTCACCACGACTTCGCGCTTTCAGATTGTGCAAGGCGGTCTCGGTCTCGGAAAGGATGCGGCGCGCGGCCACGAGAAACTCGACGCCCGCGACAGTGGGGCGGGTGCCGCCGTTGGTCCGTTCGAACAGCTCCGCGCCAAGACGATATTCCATGTCGCGTAAACGCCGGCTGAGCGTGGACTGCCGGATGTTCAAAGTCTGCGCCGCTTGCCGAAGGCTCCGGTGTTGGGAGGCGACGATCGCCAATTTCATGTCCCGAAGCTCGACGGACACCGCCCCCCTCCTTCATCCGCGCACAACCGAATAAGTGGCGAAAGCGATGATGGCTGGCGCGATGAGCATGATCGCAGACAGAACCAAAAGCGCCGGCACAACGAATTTTGTCGCTTTAGTCATCCTCTCGATCCAATTCCGCAAAGGCACGCTCGGGAGACCGCCCATTTATCGGCGCGAGACCCAGGGCCCGCCCCACGAAGTCGACGAAGGCCGCGGCCATTTTGCTGAAAGTCTGCGGCCTGAGGGCGATGCGGCTCAGCAGTCCATCGGTGAAGGCCATGATCAGGGCTGCGGTTTCGTGAGCGTCGACGTCTGCCGCGATCTCGCGCCGCGCCTTGGCTTTTTCGATGACGGTGGCGAGCGCGCCGACTATTTCGCTCTCGGCGCGGCGCACGGCATCGGCGATGTCGGGCCGCCGGAATGTCTCGGCCAGAATGTCCAATCGGATCGGGTGCTGTTCGCCCCCAGCATCCGCATTCGCGATCCATGCGCCCGCCGCCTTCAAAGCTTCGGTCACGCTTTCCGTGTTCACCAGCATCCCGAGGATCTTCAAGTCCTCCAGGAGATCGTCTTCGATCAAGGCGATCATCAGATCGTCCTTGGTCGAGAAGTATTGATAGAGATTGGCCACGCTGACGCCCGCTTCCGCGCTGATCTCAGCCGTGCTTGCGGCGTGAAAACCCTTGCGCGCGAAGCAGCGGCGCGCGGCGCCCATGATCTGCCTTGTTCGCGCGGCCCTGGCTTCCGGGTCGATAGGGCGGCCAAGCCGATGGGAGGAACGGGGTTTTGGTGGTGTCATGGCATATATATGCGAACGGTCACTCATATATGTCAAGAGACGCCTTTTATTTGCTATGTCTGAATCGGCGCGGGGTTGGACGCCGATCGGCGTAATCGCCGCAGATCTCGTTGGGATCAGAGGGGTCAACTCTCCACGCTGATTCACAGCCAAAATGGCGCGCGCAACGCCGGGTCCACGGCGTCCAGCATGTCGCGGATGCCCCCATTTCACACTTGAGACTTCTATTTTCGGCCTTTTGCAAGGCCGCTTCGGTTCTCGCCTTGCGCTCTTTCCTCCGCTATCGGAAGCGAGACCCCGGGCATGCCCGCTTCCTCGAGATAATCTTCGAGCGAGAGCCGGGCGCCGTTCCATCCAAAGTCGGCGGGCGTGAATTCGGCGATGAAACGCAGATTCAGCGCTTCGAAGATTGGCGTCCAGGCATCCTCGCCATTGCGGCGCTGTCGCACGGACAAGGCCGAATTGAATTGATAAGAACCAAGCACCCTGCGTTTGAACAGACGCCGGTTGTAGGCGTAATCGCGATTGACCTCATTTCTTGCCAGCAGGCCGGAGAGATATTGCCGCTTCTTTCGCTCGTTCGAGACGACGGCGGTGGGCAGGTTTTCCCATGCCGAAAGAATAGCCTGCGTGTCGAAGGCGGTTGCGCGGGACCACCGGTCCTGTGTGAAAAGCGGCCTGAAAAGAACCCAGAACGTTTGGAACAACAAGTATTCCGCGTGACGCTGGTCAATGCGCACGAGCCGTTCGCCCGTGTTCACGTCGATGCTAGACGGCGCCAGCAGTTCGTAAAGCGTGGCGAATGGCCCCCTCGCAAAAGCCGGATCGCCGAACGCCTCGCGCATGGCCCAGTGAAGGGCGTTCCAACCGAAATGATCGACGTTTTGCCTGTCCGCGCCGCGTTCAAGCAAAGCCTCCACCAGGGGGACATTGCCGGCCGCGGCCGCCGCCATCAGGGGCGTTTGGTTCATTTGCAAACGATGTTCTATCCCGTGGCTGGCGCACTGGTACAACATTTCTTTGAAATTCTTGGAGAAATAAGCCGCATAGCTCTTGCGGCCCTGGCTGACGCGCACCCGGTCGAATTGTTTCGCCGCGTCCATGCCGGCCTCCCTCGCCAGCCAGACGGCAAGGGCAGGTTCATCATGGCAGCAGGCGATGTCGAACAGTTGCTGGCGCGGCTTGCCGCCAGGAGCGCGGTCGCGGAAAACCTCGATGAGCAGTTCGGTTGTTTTTGCCTGATCGAACACCGGCCAGGGCACAGGGCTTTGCCGCAGAATATCGCGCCGGATGGCGTCGACCTGTTCCTGCTTCCCTTGCAGTTCGAGTTTGCGGGCTTCCCTCTGCCAGTCTTCGAGGCTGGACCGTTGCGCATCCACCCGCACCTGGCCCGCGGGCGTCAGCTCAAGCAGTTTGAATATCGGATGCTCGGTATCGGATTCGATCAGATAGAGATTCGCGATCGCCCGGGTCAGCGCGACATAGAGCGCATTGACATAGAATTTATAGACTTCCAGCGACTTGTCGCTCTTGTCCTTCGCCCGCCGATAATCCAATTCGTCGGCGGTCAGATCTTGCGCCGCAACCCCATCGACGATCTCATTGAACTCCGACCGATGGTCGGAGATGAAACGATAGAGGACAATGTTTTCATATTCCAACCCCTTGGCCTCATGAATTGAAAACACCAGCGGCGTCGTGAAATGCTTTCGTGCCTCGGCCTTGTCCTCGTCGCGCATGACCAGCACTGCAAAACGGGTCGACTGGCGGATTTTCTGGTTGAGTTCCCGCTTGAGTTCGTCCTTGTCCGACGCGAGCGTCACCTCGCCCGCCTCCGCGCCCACCGCCCTGACCAGAAAATTGCTTTCCCGATCGATCGAACCGAAGCGCCGATGCTTGATCTTGAGCAAAAGATTCGCGACCCGCGTCGCCTCGCGGCTGTTGCGGAAATTGGCTGTCAGCACCGACAACTGCTGACGTTGGGCGAGTTCCGGATCGCGCCAGAACAGGCTCTTGACCTGAGCCCACGAAAAAAAGTTGGGGTGAACGATCTGGTTGGAATCGCCGCAGAGCAGAAAATGGCTGGCATGGCGCAAGGTTTTGAGCACAAGCGCGAGTTGGACCGGTGTGATGTCCTGGACTTCGTCAATCACCACGAAGTCGTAACGCGGCGCCGCTTTGCCGAGCCATTCCTGCGCGATCAGGTTCAAGTCGAACAGCTTCGCGTCTTTCAGCCAGGCACGATATTTCTCGAATATGTCGTAGAGCCGGCTGCGCTTGCTCGCAGGGAAAATCGACTGGCGCACGCCCAGGGCGAGATAATCTTCCCGCGTGAGCACGCCTCGTTCGCCAGCCGTGATGACGCCGCGAATCTCCTCAACAGCCTGATGCGCGTCGATGTCGCGAAAATCCGCGTCCCGGAAGGACTGGCGAATGCGTTGAAACCACGCCACGAAATCCCGCCACGTGACCTCGCGTCCCGGCGGAACGTGAATGGATTCGATGAATTCCCGATAGGATAGAAACGTCGCCTCTTGACCGGCTCGGTCAAATCCATTGGCATAGTAAAGGTTTCGCGCGTTCTGGGCGAGATAGGCTGAATGGGTGACATAGAGCGCCTCGCCTTCGACCAGTTTTAACTTTTCGAGCGTTAGCGCCGTCTTTCCGCTGCCGGCGCCGCCAACTATGACGAGCGGCGCAGGAGCGCGAAAGATGGCATCCTGGGCGTCGTCGAAGGAAATCGGCTTGTCGAGTAGATGGATAACCGACCGTTCAGGATTCAGATAGCGCAACGATTGCGCTTCCTTTTCGGCCTCGGCGGCGTCGCAAGCGACGATTTTATCCTCGTCAATGACGGCGCCTCGCAGGAAGCGTGATTTTCCGTAATCGTGATTGACGATGACCTCCAGCATGAGGGCGTAAACGCCGTCATCGTGACGGAGGAGGGAAAAGATCAATCGGTCCGTGTCATTGAGCCGAGCCCGGTAGAATTTGCCGTGTCCAACGCCCGTCAGCTTGCGCACCTGAGCTGCGCGAAAATCGCCGCTGGCGATTGCGGCCACCACCTTGCGGTAGGCGGCCTTCACCCGCGACGTGTCTAGATCAGCGAACTCGAGGATCTTCATGGAACAAGGCGCTTCGAACGATTCCTTCAAGACGGATTCGCCGAGAGAATCGCCGGCTCACCCTCTGACGATCCGAATAGCTTTTTCCTCTCCTCTCGCCAACGGATCATTTTGCCCTCCATGTCGCGTGCAAAACGGCAGGGCGTCTGGAGGCCAATCGGCGTCGTAAGACGTTGGAGCTTCTTGCAAAACTATTTCTCAACCATGCCCGATCAGCGCCTGATTGCCCCCTGTCGCCGTGTTTCTGAGGGAGGATGGTCGGGTTTCCACCGGGAACTCGACTCGCTTCGACTGGTTGGCCTTGATCTTCACGTGTTGAGCGCAACCACCTGCGCAATGATCGACCGAAGTCGGGTTGCGTCTGAGTCCTCTTTCGACAGTCGTTCTGCCAACACCCGGATCAGATCCGCATCAAGCTCCGGGAGCGCTTCAGCCGACTCACCCTCTTTCGGTTCCGCGGCCTTGCCCTCCAGCGCAGTCGCCAGGAGTTTTTCAACGCGCTTGGCCGCTTCGAGCGAAGGGTCATGCTGGACATGGGCATAGATGGCCGTTGATCTTAGGTTCGCGTGCCCGAGGATTGCCCCCGTCAGCGCCAATGCCTCGCCGCTCGATGTGGCGGTCGATCCCAGGGTATGCCGCAACGTGTGGGGCGTGATGCCAGGCAGTTCGGCGATCTCGATCACTTTAGCCCAAATTTTCCGCGTGCTCTGATAATAGCCGTCGCCCTTCTCGGCGGGAAACAGATAACCTGCCTTGCGATCCCTCAAGAGCGTTTTCAACAACGCGGCAGCCGCAGGGCCGAACGGACGAATCGACTTCCCTGTCTTCGTGTCGTCGAACTCGAAGAGATTCCGCTCCAGCTTGATTTCGTGGACTTTTAGTTCCGCGATCTCATTGCGCCGACAGCCCGTCAGAGCCCAAAGTCGGGCAATTGCAACGGCCTTAGGATTTGCTCCATCGGCCTCCACCCTATCGAATGCCTCGCCAAGCTGGGAAACTTCCTCGAGCGTGAGAAAGCGATCACGGCGGTTGTCGGTTTTCCGAACGGAAGCTTTTTCGACCGGGTTCTTCGCAACAAAGCCGTGCCGGCCGGCGAAGCTGAATACCGCAGACAGGTCACGAACGACCTTCCGGGCGGCGCCCTCTCCGCCGCGGACGATGACGCGCTTGCGTGGTCCGACCTTTTCGTCTTTCGCTGTCTTGCCAGCTTTGACCTCAGCCACGAATTTTTCGATCTCGCCCGAAGTGATCTCGCTGACCCGCCTGTGACCGAGCAACGGCTCGACATGGTTACGGAGCCGCGCCATTGTATATTGCTTAGTCAGTGGCTTCATCGGTCTGCCTTTATGGACGCCGCGCTGGATGAAACAGCCATGTTCCTCATAGAAGTCGAGCAGTTCCTTCATCGTTTTTTCGCGCCGCTTCTCTTGGACCTTGCCTGCAGGATCGTCGCCGCTAGCTGCGGCGCCTAGCAGCGCTTTAGCTTTCTTCCTCGCTTGCTCGACCGTGAGCGTTCCGAAGCGCGCAACGGTCATGAACCGCCTCGGCGCGGATCGGCCGCCGCCATCGGAGCGATAGCGAATGATGAAGGTTTTGGTGCCGCTCTTCTCGACTCGCAGGCCGAACCCGGCAAGTTCCAAATCCCACAGGTCGTACCGAGCACTTCGAACCTCAGCCTTCTCAACAACGGTCTTTGTCAATCGCACACTCGACGTCCGATCCATTGAAGGCCTCCATCCGCACTTTTCGGTGGACACCAGCCTATAATGGTGTCCACATGGTGTCCACCACAGAGAAAAATTCAGGCGTTTCCCAGCGTAGAGCAGCGAAGGTGCATATTAATAACATATTGATAAACAGCGAATTTATAGATGCAGGGAGAAAAGCAGCCAAGCCTGTCGTAGGTATACCGCAACCTTGCCAAGGTTGGGGTCGAGGGTTCGAATCCCTTCGCCCGCTCCAGTTTCTCTCAGTAAATTCAGAGAGATAAGAACGGCCATTCGGGGCCGTTTTTGCTTACATGGCCAAAAGGCGTTGCCGTGTAAGCACTATGTAAGCATCAGAACGGGTGTTGCTGGATATCGTCGGGTGCGTTTTTCGGCAACGAGCGCGCGATAGTGCTGCGCACTCATCCGCAGAGCGGAGCCAGCGCCTTTGCCATAGCCTCATCGACCGCCCCCGGTGTTGGCCATGGACGCGCAAACTCTGGACCTCTCGGTGCGACTGGCGGCGATTCGAAAGCCCCAAATGATTTTCGATGACGACGGTGCGCGACCGAGCGCTTGATCTCCGGATGCCTTCAACCGGCCAAAATTGCTTGCGGTGACGCGCACTTCAAGCGCTGGCCTTCGATTCCAAACCGGCGCGCTATATCGAGGCGACAAAGATCGCCGCTTTGATGGACAATTGCTAACCCGTTTATGCTTGGTTCAACGGCCGGGGTAGAGAGTATTGCGTTCAGAATTGGTTAGAGGCTTTTTGATTGCCGATTCAGGTTCGCCACATCAATTACGTCATCGCCGCGGCAGACCATGGCAGCTTCCGCCGGGCCGCCGCGTTTCTGGGGGTGCAGGAATCGGCTGTCAGCCGAAGAATTCGTGATCTGGAAGGCCGGCTCGGCGCAGCCTTGTTCACGCGCTCGGCCCGCGGCGTCCAACTCACCCAGGCGGGCAGGCAATTCCTCCAGCGCGGCCGCAAGGCGCTGTCGCAAATCGGCATGGCCAGGACCGAAGTGAGCGCGATCGGGCGCGGTGAAAATGGCGAGATCCGGATCGGCATTTTCTCGTCGCTGGCGTCCGGTTTCCTGTCCGATCTCTTCTTGGCGTTCGGGCAGCGCCACAAGGCGGTGAGACTGATCTTCGCGGACGGCAATCCCGCCGAGCACGTCGCCTCGGTGCGACAGCTCCAGCTCGACGTGGCCTTCCTGACCGGACTCACAAGCTGGCCGGATTGCCAAAGTCAGCATCTCTGGTCGGAGCGCATCTTTGCGGTGTTGCCGGAACGGCACCCTCGCGCCGGCGAATCGGAGATCTGTTTCGGCGATCTGTTGGACGAGTCCTTCATCGTCAGCGAAAGCGCGCCTGGCGAGGAAATTCACGACTATCTCGTCCAGCGCCTGGCCGACCTCGGGCGCCACCCCGACATTCAGCAACAGGCCGTGGGACGCGACACACTGATGCAGCTCGTGGCGCTCGGACGCGGCCTTACCGTGACCAGCGAGGCGACGACGGGCGCGCAGTTTCCAGGCGTGGTGTTCCGCCCGATCGCCGGCGAGATATTGCCTTTCCGTGCAGTCTGGTCGGAGCGCAATGACAACCCGGCATTTTGGAGTCTGATGAAACTCGCTCGATCCATGGCGCGCGTCGATGGTGCGCCGAAAGTCATCGTTCGGCCGTCGAGCGCCGCGCCTTCGCAAAACCGCGATCGGTTGCGATGAACCGCTCCAGCATGGGCACGATCAGACGAATGGGATCGACGGGTGGCTGCCCGACTTCTCGGCCAAGGATTTCGGCGTAGGCCAAGAGATCGCGATGGAGGCTGGCGGGCAGCTCCACCGCAATTTTCACAGGCTTTTCGTTTTCGATGGAGCCGAGTTTCAACTTCGCCATGTCAGCCTCCGTAGGGTTCGAGCACGAGGTCGCGCGTAACGATGACCCGGACCGGGAAGCCGGGCCGGATCGTCAGCGTCGGTGCAATATTGAGCTGGCGGCTGACGATTTGCTGACCCGTCTGGCTGACGCTATTCGACGCGCCCTGACGAAGCGCCTGGACCAGATTGTTTTCGTTCTGGCTGGTCCCGGCCTCCGCGCCGACGCTGAGCAGCGTGGACAGCGCAGCAGCCTTGAATAGCTCGCCCCAATGGTAGTCGACGCCATCTTCAAGTCCGGCATAGCCTTCGGCATCAGCGCCGGGCTGCCGTTCGAGCACGATCGAGCGGCCGTTGGGGAATAGGAGCCGGTTCCACACGAGCAGGATGCGGCGCTGGCCGAAGCCAACGCCGGAGTCGTACTGACCGACGACGCGCGTGCCCTGTGGGATGAGCAGGATCTTGCCGGTAGGACTGTCGTAGATGTTCTCCGTCACCTGTGCGGTGATCTGGCCGGGGAGATCGGAGCGGATACCGGAGATGAGCGCTGCCGCAATCACCGCGCCGGCTTGAAGCACGTTGGCCGACGCCGGCGCCGTGACGCGATCGGGGGAGACGGTGCGCTTGTCGGGCGTCTGGTTGAGGAAGGCGAGCTGGCGGTCCTGCGCCGAGGGTGTCGAAGGCTGCGGCGCCAGACCAAGGCTGGCGAGATCGGTCTGAGGAACGGGCGTGGTGGCCGCCGCCGCCGGGCTATTCGTCGGCCTCGTTTCGGTGGACGAGAACAGCCGCGCGGTGCGGGCGGATTCGGTTTCTTGAAGGCGGCGCTGCTCCTCCTGGCTGATGCCGGAATTGGGCATGGCCATGGGCGGCGTGGGGACGGATTGACCGGCATTTTGCGCGCTGAGGATCGGTCGGCCGAGATCGCCTGGCAGCGGCGGCCCGAGCTTGGGCACGCCGGAATAATCCTTCGGCAGTCCGGCGAGACCATCCGGCGTCGTGCGGTTGTCGGTGGAATAGAGTTCTTGGCCCTGATTACCGCCGTGACGGGTCTGGAGGGCATAGATCAGCGCGCCGCCAAGACCTACGCTCGTCACCAGCGCGATCCCGGCAAGCGCCTTGCGCGACAGCCGCGTGACGCGCGGCGGTTCGGGGCGCAGCCGCATGGTCGCAGCCGGCTCGCCGGTCAGCGGCCGGGCGTCATCCTCCACGTTGCGCGAGCGCGGGGCCTCGGGCTCCTTCCCGTCTTCCTTTTCGGGATCGATCTCGTTCACGACGCCGGCCTCCCGTCGGTACGGGAGATGCGCACGCGCTTCTGGTCCTTCGCCGCGCCGAAGCGCAGCTCAGCGGCGGCGAACAGTCGATCGACGATCATGTAATTGCCGCGCACCCGATAGTTCACGAGTTCGGAGGTGTCGCCTTCGGGGCCGACGACGAACAGCGGCGGCAACTCGCCTTGGGCGATGCCGCGCGGGAATTCGATGAAGACCTGTTTGCCATCGTCGAAGGCGCGCAGCGGCCGCCACGGCGCGCGGTCGCCCGTCACCTCGTACCGGAAATTGACCTTCGCCAGGTCGATGCCGGAGGACACGGGTTGCGCGGCCTGCGCCTCGGCGTTTTGGCGGCGCAGCGCAATGAGTTGGTCCTGCGGATACTGCCACGAGACCGAGGCCATGTAGGTCTTCTCGGTCGAGCGCAGTTCCATGTGGTAGGTGCGCCGGTCGGTGTTGATGACGAGATTGGTCATCAGCTCGGGCCGCGTCGGCTTGACGAGGATATGTATCTGCTTGCCGGCGCTCGTGCCGCTTTCGGTGTCGCCGATGATCCAGCGGACGGTGTCACCGGCGGCGACGGGACCGGAGCCGACCAGGGTTTCGCCAGCCTGCAATGCGATGTCGGTGATCTCGCCGGGCGAGGAATAGACCTGATAGAGCGCGCCATCGACGAAGGGATAGACCTGCATCGAGTTGATGAAACCGTTGCGCACGGGTTGGACGCGCGCGGCGGCGTTGGCCTGATTGACGCGCACGGCCGGGTCCGAGGCTTCGGGCTCGGGCTTGCCGTCCTTGCCGACGGGCTTCAACTGGCCGGGAAGCGGCAGGGGTTTGGAGAGTTCGACCACCCTGACCGGCGCGGGCGGATCGGACGCCTGTACGGCGGGCGCGGCATTGTCATAGTCGATGTCGGGCGGCGGAATATGGCCAGTGCAGCCGGCGAGCGCCGATGTGCAAAAAAGGAGTAGCGGAATTCCGGATTTACGGAGAGCCGGGCTCCCTCCGTGTGTTGGGGCAGCGCGACGGAGGGGCGGTGTCATGATCCAAGTTCCTTCGACCAGTTGATGGCGTTGATGTAGATTCCGAGTGGGTTCTTCCTCAGCGTGTCGGCGTCGCGCGGCGGCTGCACGGCGACCGTCAGGATGGCGGACCAGCGTTCGGTGCTGCTGAGCGATCCGTCCTGATAGCGGCGCTCGATCCAGGCGACGCGGAAGCTCGACGGCGAGGCGCGGATGACGCTGGAGAGTTCGACGGCGATCTGGAGCTTGCCGACATTGGCGAAAGGATCGTTGGCGCGGGCGTAATCGTTGAGCGCCAACGCACCGCCCTGTGTGGTGAAGTCGTAAGCGCGCAGCCAGTTCTGGCGCACGATGATCGGATCGGCGGGGATGCCCCGGACCTCCTCGATGAAACGCGCGAGGTAGAAGGCGATCTGCGGATCGCCCGGCTGATAGTCGGCGGTGGCAGGCGCCACGGCCTGCGCGGCGCCGAGCTTGTCGACCTGCACCACCCACGGCACGATAGACCCATTGGCGGATTGCCAGACCAGCGCGGCGGACAATCCCGCCGACAAGGCGAGCGAGCCGAAAGCCATCAGCCGCCAGTTCTTCGCCTGCACGCGGGCCGAGCCGATACGCTCGTCCCAGACCTGCGCGGCGCGCTGATAGGGCGTCTCGGGCTGCGGAGATTTGCCGTAATGGGTCGATGGTCGCTTGAACATGATCAGTCGCTTTCGGAAAGGTTGACGGAAGAGCCGCCGCCATGGCTGTCGCCGCTGCGCACGGCATGGGCGGTTGCCTGAACGCCGTGGGTCATCTGCTGCGAGCGCTTCATGCGCGTCGCCCAAGCCGGCGGGCCTTCGGTGGAGGAAGATGAAGACGCGGCGGGCGCGGCGGCTTCGGCTTCGGCCGCTTCACCGCCCGCGACGGAGCCGCCCGTGGCTTCGATGGCCGCGCGGCTTCCCGCCTGATAACTGGATTTGAGACTGTCGGCGGCGCGCGATGCGGCGCGCTTCAAGGGCGAAACGGCGGCTTGCGCGCCAGCATTGGCGACGCCGCCGAGGCCTGAGGCGACACCGGATGCGCCGGACTGACCAGCGGCTCCGAGGCTGTAGGCGGTCGAGGCGCCGCCTGCCAGTGCAGCCCCGCCACGCGCGGCAGCTGCGGCTCCGCCAACGAGCGCCGCGCCACCAGAGGCGACAGCGCCAACGGTCGCCGCACCCGCCGCGACCATGCCGCCAGCGGCGAGCCCTGTGCCGATCGCCGCGCCTGCGCCGAGCTGAGGACCACCGGAGACGAGGCCGTTGGCAATGCCGGGGCCGAAAATGCCCAGGCCGAGCAGCGACAGCGCTGCGAGCACGATCGCCATCGCCTGATCGATCGTCGGCGTCGCGCCTCCGAATCCGGCGGTGAACTGCGAGAACAACATCGAGCCGATGCCGATGATGACGGCGAGCACGAGCACCTTGATGCCGGACGAGATGACGTTGCCGAGCACGCGCTCGGCCATGAAGGCGGATTTGCCGAAGAGGCCGAAGGGGATCAGCACGAAGCCAGCGAGCGTCGTCAGCTTGAATTCGATCAGCGTCACGAAGAGCTGGATCGCGAGAATGAAGAAGGCGAGCAGCACCAGCGCCCACGCGAACAGCATGCAGGCGATCTGGATGAAGTTCTCGAAGAATGAGACATAGCCCATCAAATTCGAGATCGCGGTGAGCAGCGGACGGCTCGCGTCGAGCCCGGTCTGGGCGACCTGGCCCGGCTGCATCAGCTGAGCGGCGGTAAAGCCGGTGCCGGAGGCTTTGAGGCCGAGCCCGGCAAAGCTGTTGAAGACGATTTTGGCGAGGTTGTTCCAGTTGGAGATCAGGTAGGCGAAGACCCCGACGAACAGCGTCTTCTTGACGAGCCGCGCCATGATGTCTTCGTCGGCGCCCCAGCTCCAGAACAGCGCGGCCAGCGTCACGTCGATGACGATGAGCGTGGTGGCGATGAAACCGACCTCGCCGCTGAGAAGGCCGAAGCCGCTGTCGATGTAGCTCGTGAAGACTCCGAGGAATTGGTCGATGACGCCGGTGTTGCCCATGGCTTAGCGCTCCTCACCCAGAAAACGGCGGCGGTTCTTGGCCCAGGCGGCGAGGCAGCCGGCATCGCGCTCGCCGGCTTCGCCGAGCGTGTTGCATCGATCCAGTTCTCCAGTGAGCGGATCGGCGCTGGCGGCGATCGTCGGCGCGGCCGCGAATGTCACGGCGGGCTCGGGTTTGCGCGTGGCGTCGATCACCGCCGCCGTGATCGCGAAGGCGGCGAAAACGACGGCGCCGATGCGCGCAAGGGTCTTTGCATCCACGGGTCGCCGCCTCAGTTGCCGGAATGGAACATCTGGGCGTTGCCGGGCTGATAGGCGGCGCCGGGGGTCAGAAACGTCTGGCGCTGGGCCTGGCCCTGTGCGGCGGCGGCGGAGCGTTCGGCGTCGCGCAGCGCATCGGCGCGGCCGTTGGCGGCAACGACCGCGGTCAGATCGGCGATCTGCTGCGCGGCGAGTGCGACCAACTGATTGCCGGCCTGCGTCGCTTGCAACGCGCCGGTCGCGTTCTGGCTGGCGCCCACCAGCACCGACATCTGCGCCGAATTCGTGCCGAGATTGGAGACGACGGTGGCCTGCGTCTTCATCGCGTCCTGCAAGGCCGCGAGCGTGTTTTGCCAGCGAGCCTGCGCATTGGCGACGAGCTGGGCGTTGGAGCCCGACATCGAGGCGGTCGAATACTGGCTCTGGAACGCCGTGTTGATCGCCTGCGTACTGTAGGTGATGTTCTGGGCCTGGGAGAGCAGTGTCTGCGTGCGCTGAAGTGACTGCTCGATCTGGTTGAGCGAGGAGACAGGCAGGCTTGCCAGATTGCGCGCCTGATTGATCAGCATCTGGGTCTGGTTTTGCAGCGACGTGATCTGATTGGTGATCTGCTGAAGGCTGCGTGCGGCGGTCAGCACATTTTGGGCGTAGTTCGAGGGGTCGAACACCACCCACTGCGCATGGGCGGGCGTCGCCAGCATCGGCGCGAACGCCAAGGGCGCGGCGAGAAGCGCCAGGGCGAAACGCCGGGCGCGGATACGGGAACGGACGTGGATCATGACGTGATCTCCGGGTTGGGGGCGGATGGAATGCGGGTTTGCGGGATGACGTTGGTGAGGCCGGCGATCATGTCGGCGGCCCAGGCGAGCCGGTTCTCGCGCAGCCACGCGGCGAGGAATCCCTCAGCGCCGGAACGGGCATGAACCTCGGCGATGAGTTGCTGGTGCTGTCGCGAGGACGCTGCGCAGAGCGATAGCGCCACCTCGGAGAGGCCGAGTTCGAACAGCCGGTTGCCGCGCCGCGACTGGCAGTAATAGTCGCGCTTGGGCATGGCCCGCGCGACGATCTCGATCTGGCGGTCGTTGAGGCCGAAACGGCGATAAATGGCGGTGATCTGAGGTTCGATCGCCCGCTCGTTCGGGAGCAGAAGGCGGGTCTGACAGCTCTCGATGATCGCGGGCGCAATTGCGCTGCCGTCGATGTCCGACAGGCTCTGCGTGGCGAAGATGACGCTGGCGTTCTTCTTGCGCAGCGTCTTCAGCCACTCTCGAAGCTGGCCGGCGAACCCCTCGTCGTCGAGGGCGAGCCAGCCTTCATCGACAATGATGAGCGTCGGCGAACCGTCGAGCCGGTCCTCGATGCGGTGGAAGAGATAGGCGAGTACGGCGGGGGCGGCTTCCGCGCCGATCAAACCCTCGGTCTCGAACGCCTGAGCGGTGGCCGTGCCGAGATGTTCGCTTTCGGCGTCGAGCAGCCGGCCCCACGCGCCGCCGATGCAATAGGGGCGCAGCGCCTGCTTCAGGTCGTTGGACTGCAACAGCACGCAGAGGCCGGTGATCGTGCGCTCCTCGATCGGCGCGGACGCGAGCGAGGTCAGCGCGGTCCAGATGTGTTCCTTCACCTCCGGGCTGATGGTGACGCTCTCGCGCTTGAGGATCGCGACGATCCAATCGGCGGCCCAGGCGCGTTCGGCGGTGTCGTCGACGCGCGCGAGCGGTTGCAGCGAAACGCTGGCGGCGCTGCCCTCAGTGAGGCCGCCGCCGAGATCGTGCCAGTCGCCCCGCATGGCGAGCGCGGCCGCCCGGATCGAACCGCCGAAATCGAAGGCGAACACCTGCGCGCCCGCGTAACGGCGGAACTGCAAGGCCATCAGCGCCAGCAGCACGGATTTTCCCGCGCCGGTCGGGCCGACGATCAGCGTGTGACCGACATCGCCGACATGGAGGGAAAACCGGAACGGGGTCGAGCCTTCGGTCTTGCCGAAGAGCAGCGGGGGCGCTGCGAAATGCTCATCCCGTTCCGGCCCCGCCCACACCGCTGACAAGGGTATGATGTGGGCGAGATTGAGTGTCGAGATTGGCGGCTGCCGGACATTGGCGTAGACATGCCCCGGCAGCGAGCCGAGCCAAGCGTCCACCGCGTTGATCGTCTCGGGCATGGCGGTGAAGTCGCGGCCCTGGATCACCTTCTCGACGAGGCGCAGCTTCTCGTCGGCGGTGCGGGGATCGGCGTCCCACACCGTCACGGTGGCGGTGACATAGGCGATGCCGGCATGATCGGCGCCGAGTTCCTGCAACGCGAGATCGGCGTCGGCTGCTTTGTTCGAGGCGTCGGTATCGACCAGCGCCGAGGCTTCGTTGGTCATCACCTCCTTGAGGATCGCGGCGATCGACTTGCGCTTGGCGAACCACTGGCGGCGGATTTTGGTGAGCAGTTTGGTCGCATCCGTCTTGTCGAGCAGGATCGCACGCGTGCTCCACCGGTACGGGAAGGCGAGCCGGTTCAGTTCGTCGAGCAGGCCGGGCGTCGTCGCGGTCGGAAATCCGGTGACGGTCAGCACGCGCAGGTGCTGCTTGCCAAGCCGGGGTTCGAGCCCGCCGGTCAACGGCTGATCGGCCAACAGCGCATCGAGATACATGGGCGTTTCGGGCACGCGGACGCGATGGCGTTTGGTGGAAACGCAGGCGTGCAGATAGGTCAGCGTCTCGGCGTCATCGAGCCAGGCGCATTCCGGCATGAACGCTTCGACGAGGCGCAGGATGCGATCGGTGCGATCGGCGAAGCCGGTCAGCGCTTCGCGGGGATCGAGACCTTTCTGCTCCCGGCCCTCGTAGAGCCAGCTTTCGGCGCGCGCGGCGTCCTCGGCCGGCGGCAGGTATGTGAAGGTCAGGAAGAAGCTGGATTCGAAATGCGCCCCGGCTTCTTCGAAGTCAGCCTTGCGTTCGGCGTCGACCAGCGCCGAGGCGGCATCCGGGAATATGCTTAGGGGATAGCGGTTCGAGACGTGGCGTTGCGCTTCCACGAAGATCGCCCAGCCGGAACCGAGGCGGCGGAAGGCGTTGTTCAACCGCCCCGCCACGGCGACCAGTTCGGCGGGCACGGCGCTATCGAGGTCCGGTCCGCGGAACCGCGCCGTGCGCTGAAAACTGCCGTCCTTGTTGAGGACGACGCCTTCGCCGATCAGCGCCACCCATGGCAGAAAATCGGCGAGCCGGCTATTCTTGTTGCGATATTCGGCGAGGTTCATCATCGGCGCGGCCCCACTCAAACCGACAGGTGCGCGGGTATGCGCAGATGACGGCGCACCACGTCGACGAAGAGCGGATCGCGCTTGGCCGCCCACACGGCGGCGACATGGCCAACCGCCCAAATGGCGAGGCCCACGAGCCAGAGGCGAAGCCCGAGTCCTATGGCGCCCGCGAGCGTGCCGTTCAGAATCGCGATGGCGCGCGGCGCGCCGCCGAGCAGGATCGGCTCGGATAACGCCCGGTGCAGCGGGACCGTGTAGCCGGGAACTTCACCGACCTGTTCGACGACAGCGGACATCAGACGAGCGCCCCGCCGCTGAACGAGAAGAACGAGAGGAAGAAGGAACTGGCGGCGAAGGCAATGGAGAGGCCGAACACGATCTGGATCAGGCGGCGGAAGCCGCCCGAGGTGTCGCCGAAGGCCAGCGACAGGCCCGTGGCGATGATGACAATGACGGCGACGATCTTGGCGACCGGGCCTTCGATCGATTGCAGGATCTGTTGCAGCGGTTGTTCCCACGGCATGGACGAACCGGAGGCGTGGGCGGGTGCGGCCATCATCACGCTCAGGACAGCAATGGAAACCGACGCGGCGAGGCGGCGGCGCAGATGAAACGCGACAGGCATCATGAGGAACTTCCTTCTTCGGGCTTGGGAGAAACGGGATCAGCCGAGGTGACGCGGTAATCGCCGTCGGAGCCGAGGCCCTCGACGCGCGCGAGTTCGGCAAGGCGGCGCTTCGAGCCGCGACCGGCGAGCACCGCGACGAGATCGATGGTCTCGGCGATCAGCGCGCGCGGGACGGTGACGACGGCTTCCTGGATGAGTTGCTCCATGCGGCGCAGCGCGCCGATGGCGCTTCCGGCGTGAATGGTGCCGACGCCACCAGGGTGGCCGGTGCCCCATGCCTTCAGGAGGTCGAGGGCTTCCGCCCCGCGCACCTCGCCGACCGGGATGCGGTCAGGACGCAGGCGCAGCGACGAACGGACGAGATCGGAGAGCGAGGCGACGCCATCCTTGGTGCGCATTGCGACGAGATTGGGCGCGGCGCATTGCAGCTCGCGCGTATCTTCGATGATGACGACACGGTCAGAAGTCTTGGCGACTTCGGCCAGTAGCGCATTGGTCAGCGTGGTCTTGCCGGTCGAGGTGCCGCCGGCGACGAGGATATTGGCGCGCGAGGCGACGCCGTCTCGCAGCGCCCCCGCCTGTCCTGCCGACATGATCCCCGCCGCGACATAATCGTCGAGCGTGAACACGGCGACGGCGGGCTTTCGGATCGCGAAGGCGGGCGCCGCGACGACCGGCGGCAGCAAGCCCTCGAACCTTTCCCCCGTCTCGGGCAACTCGGCCGAGACGCGCGGCGCGCCGGCGTGAACCTCCGCGCCGACGTGGTGGGCGACCAGACGCACGATGCGTTCGCCATCGGCGGGCGACAGCTGCTCTCCCGTGTCGGACAGCCCTTCGGAAAGCCGGTCGATCCAGATGCGTCCATCCGGGTTCAGCATCACCTCGACGACGGCGGAGTCTTCCAGAAACCGCGCGATCGCCGGGCCGAGCGCGGTGCGCAGCATCCGCGCGCCGCGTGCCAAGCCTTCCGAGTTGTGGTGTGAAGCCTTCATGTCGCCCCGAATTCAGCGGGGTCAGACAGACCTTCCCCTTGCGGGGTCGATTAAAAGAGCCGGATTTAGGGCTGATACAACAAGGATTTACCGGCGTAGTAGCATAGCGTGCAAATACAGGAGAACGGCGGTGTGAGCTTCATCTTGCAGGTGGTCGCACCATGATTATTCATCGCGCGCGCGGGAATCATCGACCTGCGCAGCGCCGATGTCTTCCGCAATCTCCTGGCGCAGTTTCGGCCCCTTGGCGAGCCGCCGCCCGAGCGCGGTGACGAAGGCGCCGTAGCGCTCGGCGGCCTTGGCGTGAGCAGCCTTTGCGACGGTTTCAGGCAATGTCGGCGTGGTGGCGAGCCAGAAGCGCACGAACACGGCGAACATCTCGACGGAAATCCCGACGTCGCGTTCGAGCCGGACCATGCGGCGGTCGAACTGGTCGAGCCGCTTGGTGACAGCAGCTTCCTGTCGCTCGGCCGCGTCGGGCGACAGGAAGGATTCAATGGCGGCCTCCGCGATCAGCGAACGGGACTGATCCCGCCGCGCGGCATGATCGGCGAGGCGTTTCATCACGGCGGGATCGAGATAGACGGACAGACGCTGCTTGCGGGCTGGTTTGCTCATCGCGGCCTCACATATCCATGTCATCGCCGGGATCGAGCGAAGCCTGGCGGGCGACGCCCTGCATCATCCGGTTCATCTGGCTGTTGCGCGTGGCCTCATCTTCGTCGTCATCGGGTATGCCGATTTCGAATTCGTTCTCGATCGGCTCTTTCCTCTCCACCGGCTGCACACGATTGAGTTCGGGTTGGAGACGGCGCTCGGATTCGGTCGGATCGTCATCCTCGTTCTCCGGCGCGGGCTTCGTTTCCGTGATTTCAGGGCGCGGCGGTACGGGCAGCGCGGTCCAGTCGTCGGGGCGGCCCTGCTTCGGCGCCGCCAGAACGGGTGGCGGCAGGATGCGCTCCTGCAACCGCCGATCCTCGAAATAGCGCGCCTTCTTCGCCCGGATCGGCGGGGTGCCGGCGACCATGACGATCTCGTCGGTCGCGGGAAGCTGCATCACCTCGCCGGGCGTGAGCAGCGGGCGAGCGGTTTCCGAGCGTGACACCATCAAATGCCCGAGCCAGGGCGATAACCGGCTGCCGGCATAGTTTTTCATCGCCTTCATCTCTGTGGCGGTGCCGAGCGCGTCCGACACGCGCTTCGCGGTGCGCTCGTCGTTGGTGGCAAAGCTGACCCGGACGTGGCAGTTGTCGAGGATCGAGTTGTTGGCGCCGTAGGCTTTCTCGATCTGGTTCAGCGACTGCGCGATCAGGAAGGACTTCAGCCCATAGCCGGCCATGAAGGCGAGCGCCGACTCGAAGAAGTCGAGCCGCCCGAGCGCCGGAAACTCATCCAGCATCAGGAGCACGCGGTGACGCCCGGACTTGGCCTGCAAATCCTCGGTCAGGCGGCGGCCGACCTGATTGAGGATCAGGCGGATCAGCGGCTTGGTGCGATTGATGTCGGACGGCGGCACGACGAGGTAGAGCGTCGTTGGGCGCTTCCCTTCGACGATGTCGGTGATGCGCCAGTCGCAGCGGCGCGTCACCTCGGCGACGACAGGATCGCGGTAGAGGCCGAGGAATGACATGGCTGTCGAGAGTACGCCCGACCGCTCGTTGTCGGACTTGTTGAGCAGTTCGCGCGCGGCGCTGGCGATGACCGGGTGCGGCCCCGCGTCGCCGAGATGCGCGGTCGTCATCATGGCATTGAGCGTCGATTCGATCGGACGCTTGGGATCGGAGAGGAAGGCTGCGACGCCGGCCAGCGTCTTGTCTTCCTCGGCATAGAGGACATGGAGGATCGCGCCGACCAGCAGCGCGTGGCTGGTCTTTTCCCAATGGGTGCGCTTTTCGAGGCTGCCCTCGGGATCGACCAGGATGTCGGCGATGTTCTGAACGTCACGCACTTCCCATTCGCCGCGCCGGACTTCGAGCAGCGGGTTGTAGGCTGACGACTTCGCGTTGGTCGGATCGAACAGCAGCACGCGGCCGTGCCGCGCGCGGAAGCCAGCGGTGAGCTGCCAGTTCTCGCCCTTGATGTCGTGGACGATCGCCGAGCCTGGCCAGGTCAGCAGCGTGGGAATGACGAGACCGACGCCCTTGCCCGAACGGGTCGGCGCGAAGCACAGCACATGCTCCGGCCCGTCGTGCCGGAGATAGTCCTGGGCGTAGTGGCCGAGCACGACGCCATCAGCGCCGAGCAATCCGGCAGCCTTCACTTCCGCCGTGTCTGCCCATCGCGCCGAGCCGTAGGTCTCGACCTTCTTGGCCTCGCGCGCGCGCCAGACCGACATGCCGATCGCCACGGCGGCGGCGATCAGCCCTCCGGAGGCCGCGATATACGCGCCCTCGATGAAGATCGACGGCGCGTAGGCGTCATAGCCGTACCACCACCAGAAGAAGGCAGGCGGAAAGTAGAAGGGGAAACCAACCAGACGAAACCACGGCTGTCCGAGTTCGGGCTGGAAGGCGAGCCGCCATGCGACCCATTCGGTCGCGCCCCAGACGCATAGGAAGACGATGGCGAAGACGGCGAGGATTTGACCCCATAGAATTTTGGTAGCGGACATTTTCAATTCCTTTTTGTGGCAAAGGTTCTTCGGGAATGGGATCAGAGGCCCAGGCCGCGCTTGCGGCCAAAGCTCCAGTCGATGCCGCCGTCATCGCGGGCGATGCCGGAGACGTGGCGGCCGAGTTGCTTTTCGAGAGAGGGCGTCCAGGGCACGAGCTGGAAGCCGAGGCCGCTGTCGATCATGGCGAAGCGACCGGAGGCGAGCGTGAAGCGTTGGCGATAGGAGCCAGCGACATATTCGCCGTTGCCGGCGCGGACGAATGGCTGCCCGGTCTCGGCGGCGAGCTTTTCGCCGAGCGCGTCCAACTCGCGGTCGCGCAGCTTCCCGATCAGATTGCGGTTGAAGGTGACGCGCTGGCCCTGCCGCTCGCCGAAACCCTGTTCGACCAGATGGTCGGCGCGGGCTTGCATGGCTTGACGTACGTCGGCGCCGAAACCACCATTGGACAGCGCAAACGGTTCTCGGGCGATGTTCTGGCGGTCGAGCCAGGTCGCGCCGGTCGCGGTGATCTGCCGGTCGATGTCTAGATCGGAACGGACGGCGAGCGCGACACGACGCTCGCCCTTGGCATCCTCGAACTTGCGCAGTTCGACGATCGAGCCCGCTACACTGTCACCGGCGGCGTCGAGGTCGCGCAGCTTGATATGATGGGTGCGGCCATCGACACCATCGACCACGGCATAGGCCGTGCCCTTCAGCTCGTCGTCGAGGCCGCGTGTCACCAGACGCCCGACGATCGACGTGTCGAGGCTTTCGGCGGCGAGGACATAGCTCGCCGAGCCGCGCTCGATGCCACGTTCGGTAAGCGCACGGTGCATCCGCTTGATGATGTCGCCGCGCTCTCCCATCTCGCGCAGCGTTGCCTCGGCCTCGTCGGCGATCATCCATTGGCCGGGCGCCACCTGATCGGCGAGGCCGAGGGATTCCAGCTTGCGCAGGCGGCCGGCCTTCAAGGCATGATATTCGTCGGGCTTGGCCCGACGGTCGGGCGCGATGTCGATGACGCCGGTGTCGCGCCCGTCGCGCACGAGGTGGCGGTCGAGTTGGGTCCAGCGCTCGGCTTCGACCTGCCGGTCGAGATTGCGGCGGATGTCGAGATCGGTGCGCGGACCGAGATCCTGGGTGATGAGGTCACGCGCGCGGTCGCGCATCCCCTCCTTGATGTAGTCGCGGGCGATGACGAGATTGTCGCCGTCGTCACGCACGCCGCGCACGATCAGATGGATGTGGGGATGCTCGGTGTTCCAGTGATCGACGCCGACCCAGTCGAGCCGCGTGTCGAGATCCTTCTCCATCTGGCCGATCAGATCGCGGGTGAAGGATTTGAGGTCCGTCATCTCCGCCGCGTCATCCGGCGAGACGATGAAGCGGAAATGATGCCGGTCGCCTTCACAGCGCTCCGCGAAAGAGCGGCCGTCAACGTCTTCGCTGCCCGGACCGAATAGCCGCGCCTTCTCCCCGTCGCGGGTCACGCCCTCGCGGCGGAGGTAATTCAGATGCGTGGCGAGCGGAGCCGAGCGGGCGGTCTGACGCACGACGCGCGCCTTGACGACGGCGCCTCGCGAGCGCGCGGTGATCAGCCGGTTCGCCTGGATGCTGGCGCGTTGCCCTTTGCCGAAGCGCGAGCGGGTGCCAAGGACGATCCGGCCCGAGCGCGAAATGCCGGCTCCCGCCTTTTGAGCGGCGGCGAGCGCCTGCGCGATGAAAGGCCGTGCGCTCTGTTTGCTGGACGAACGGATGCGGCCGGGCCGGACGTGAAACTCGTTGTCGCCAGTCATGGCCGAGACCCCGCACATCGCGTCAGGGCACGGATAAATCTCGGGAATCGGCAATTCTGCGAGGTGCGCCGAAAGTCGGCACCTCGCGAAATATCTGCATAAACCCTTGAAACAACACGACCGCCCGACGCCGCACCTCGCGGCCCTTTATCCTGCCATCTTCCGGTCGTGCTGCCCGTGCTCCCCCTCAGCGCCCTCCATGGCACGCTGGAACGCGCTATCGTGCGATCAGGAACCCGCGCCATCATTGCGCCATTCCCCCGCTTGCCCGCGCGACGAACAGACCGCTCGACTGCGGCACGATGGCGGAGACATCGCGCACGATCGGCGTCGTCGAAGCATTGCTCGACGGACGCTCGGCCGGAGCCGGATCGGCATCCGGTTTGCTTGTCGGTTGCACGATGAACAGCGACGAGCGGGTCCAAGCCGAGGGATCGTTTGCGGCGATGACCGTGACGCGGGGATTTGCGCCGCCGTCGAGATTGGGCGCAACGGTCGCGACATAGGCGCGGGTTTCGCGCGGCAGCGGACGGCCCTTCAATGACGCCTCATAGCGTCCGGGTCCGGCATTGTAGGCGGCAATCCAGCCCGGCGAGCCATAGCGGTCGTAGAGCAGCCGAATGTAGGCCGCGCCCGCGATGATGTTGTCGTGCGGATCGTAGGGATCGCCGCCTAGACGATGGCGGATACGCAGATCGGCCCAAGTCGCGGGCATTACTTGCATCAGGCCGAGGGCGCCCTTGGGTGAGACAGCGCGCGGATTGCCGTTGCTTTCGGCGGCGAGGACGGCGCGTATCCATGCGGCGGGAAGTTGGAAGCGCTGCGCCGCCTGGGCGATGTGATCGCCGAAGGGATCGCGCGGCGACTGCGCGAAGCTCGGACCCGGAACCGCGCAAGCGAGGGACAGGCCGGAAAGGAGAAGGAAGGCGGCGCAGCGCATGGCGTCAGTCCTTTCCGTCGTGCTTGGGCTGGCGGCTCCAGTGCAGCGACCAGACAGCGCCGGCATCGTCGTCACGGAACAGATTGGCGCGGATCGGCTGCGGCAGCGCCGGATCGTCGATGACCAGTGCGAGGTATTCGCCTGCGCGCTCGCCGGTGCGTTTCCAGGCGGCGCCGCATTCCGGGCCGGGTTCGGCGCCGCCGTCGTCTACGGCATGGAGGCGATAGTCCGGCGCGTTCTCTGCGTCGGACTGTTCGGCCGGAACGAGAACGATGTGCCGAAACAGCGTGAACGTCTCGATGCGACCGGCGAAGGCGGTTTTATCGCGGGTGAATTGACCGATCTGAGGCATGGGTTTGTCCTTCGCGACGGCGTTGGGAAACCATTGGCGGGCGCCGCTCCCGCCGATGGGAAAGCGGTCAGCGTGTGGCGGCTCGCCACTCGAAGCGGCCTTCGCCAGCTTCGTCGGTGTAGAGGGGCGCCGCCTTGCCGATGACGTCACGCGACGGGATCGCGCCGAAATAGCGGCCATCGAGGCTGTCCGGCACGGAGGGGTTCATCAGGAAGATTTCGCCATCGGCGATGCGCCGGCAGCCCTGCCAGACCGGCAGCGGACGACCGCGCTTGTCGCGGTCGAGCGCCTCGCCGAAGGGCACGGCATCGATCGTCACGACAGTGCCCGAGCGGCAAACATCCTGTCCGGGCAGCGCGGCGACGTGCTTCAACAGCGGCACGCCGCGCCCGATATAGCCGCGTCCGACCATGAAGTCGGCGAGCGGCTTTTCCGGCATGACGGCGACCAGATCGCCGTCAGTGAGATGGCCGGGGCCTTCGATGTCGTAGAAGCCGATGGGCACGCTGGCCGAGGCGTTCCACACGAGGCGCAAAGACGTCGGAATGAACCCGGCGATGGCGACGGCCATCAAAGACAGGTACGTCGCCATGACATAGCCGAAGCGGGTCATCCTTCGACCCTCCGCCGCTTGAGCCACGCTTGATGGCGTTCCATCGTGTAGGCGCGCGGCTCCTGGCCGGCGCTCATGCGGTGATGGACGTGGCGCCAGTGATCAGGGCAGACATCGCAGGCGTCGATACCGGCGGCTTCCACCGCATCGATGTGGCGGAGCACCTGCTCGACCTTGGGCCAGCCCTCGATCTTCAACAGGATGTCGCCGCCGGGACGCACGAAAGGCAGCGTCTGATAGGGCTCGCCGGGCCTGACCGCGCGCACGATGTCGATGCGCGAAATGATCGTGCCGAAGTCGTTGGCCGCCCAGCGGACGAAGGCGAAGATGCTGTCCGGCCGATAGGAGAAGATGCGGCGGCGGCGATCAAGCACTTGCTCGCGCGCCTCGCGGCCGAACCTGATCCAGTTCTCGATGCGCTTCTCCACCCAGGTCAGTTCGACATGAGTGAGGTTGTCGCCATGCGCGGCGATCGGCACGGGGCCGCCGCGCACGCGGGGAGCCGCGTAGCCGTTCATGATGGGTCTCCGGGATTTGAGGGAAATTCGCGCGCGAGGAGTTCGCGCAGGGCTTCGGCGACCGTGATCCCGCGCTTGAACGCGGCGATCTTGATCCGCCCGCGCAGATCCTGCGTCACGTCGATGGTGAGCCGAGCGGTGAAACCGGCCGCCTCGCCATCACGCGGGGCGACGTCGCCAGCCTTGATCCAGTGTTCGGGATCGGCGGGCCTGCTGGCAAAGCCGCGACGGGTCGGGCGCTCGCTCATCGCGCCGCCCTCCCGATTTTTAGACGCTCGATTTCATCGGCGAGCGCCGCGATCTCGCGCGCGGCGGGCGCGGCTTCATCGAGTTCAAAGACGAGACGGCCCGATTGCGCGGCCGCCGCAAAGGCGATGCGCTGACCGATGGTGGTGGTGAGCACCGGCGGGTCGTGATCGGCTAGCGTCTCCGCCGTCTCGCGCGCGAGTACGGTGCGGGCGTCGCAACGGTTGAGCACAAAGCGCGCCAAGAGTTCAGGCCGGTAGATGCGCGCCTCGGCGACGAGCGCCAGCATCTCGGCCGATGCCCAACCGTCGAGCGGCGATGGCTGCACGGGGATCAGCACGAGGTCGGCGGCGAGCAACGCCGAGCGCATCAGAGCGGCGACGCGCGGCGGCCCGTCGATGACGATCACGTCAGCGCCGCGGGCCAGCTCCGGCGCCTCCCGATGCAGCGTATCGCGCGCCAGGCCGACGACGCCGAACAAGCGGCTCACCCCCTCACGGCTGCGCTGCTGCGACCAGTCGAGCGCCGAGCCTTGCGGGTCCGCATCGATCAGCGTGACCCGCCTTCCCTTACCGGCCCATGCGCCAGCGAGGTTCAGCGCCAGTGTCGTTTTGCCGACGCCGCCTTTTTGGTTGAGAAGCGCCACGATCATGGCCGGCCTCCCGAACGATTGCTGAAGGGCAGCTGCGGGGCATCGGACGCGGTCTGCGGGGAACGGTTTCGGGGCGGTTTCGCGGTTGAACTGAGGGCGTCTGCGGCCCCGCGAACGAGGTTTTCCACATCGCGCGCGCGCTCTTCAAAGTTAGATTCTCTGTTAGACTCTAAGTTAAGGGCGCGAATTTCCGTTGTGACGCATGGACTTGCGCCCTGTTTGGGTTCCTGCTGGCACGATAGGGCGGTTCCCGATAGCACGCGCCCCAGGGTTCCCGATGGCACGACGCTATCCACAGGTTTTCCACAGGGCGGGAAAGGCTCGAAAGCGAGCAGCGTGCGCCCGCCGATCTCGACTTCGAGAAACAGCCGGTATCCGGGCAAGGGCTGGCGACGAATGATGTCGCGCAGCTCGAAGGCGAAGCGCTTGAACGGCGACAGCGCACCGGATTTCTGGTGCAAATGGCGGAAGGCGAAGCGCCAACCCTTCCGCTGGCGGCCACCATGCTTGCGCACGATCCGGTAAAGCCAGCGTTCGAGACCGCCAGCGAGATCGAAGTAGGCGCGGTCGATGGTGAGAATGAGCGCGTCATCGATGACGGCTTGGTAGAACCAGTCAGGCAGGATCATTTCGATGCCGTCCGGCCGACCGTCGCGGTCAGTGCGCTCCTTCCATTCGTTGATCCACGAGAAGCGGTGTCGACGACCCTCTGCGGGTTGGCGGATCGACGTGCAGACGGTGGTGGACTGAAGGCGGTCGAGCGCGGCCTTCAGGCGCTGATAGTCGCGCTGGGACGTGCCCCGGCCGATGAAGCGCAGGATTTCGTAAGGGGTGGCGGCCATTAGGCGCGAGGTGCGAAGCCCCGCGTCGCGGGCTTCGACGATCTGGCTCGCCGCCCAGATCAGGATGTCCGCATCCCATATCGTCGCCATCCCGTGATCGGGCACGGCTTCGACGCGGATCGTGATGTCACCGGCGGTGAAATCTATCGGCGCGGCGCGATGGGATTTGGAGAGGGAGAAGAAGGGATAGGCCATGAGATCCTGCGCGTCTCGCGCGGCGAAATCACCTGGCAGCGCCCGGAACAGATCGAGCTGTCCGCGCTCAGATGACCGATGCCGCGCCACCATTCGGGAGGCGCTCAGCGCGCGTAACGGCTGGGCTGCGGCGCGGCCGAGAGCAGATGGCGCTTGGCGGGCAGCACGCTCCCGCGCGGGTCGGAGGTGGAGGTGACGGCGCCGCGTTCGGCCCAGGCTTGCAAGTCGTCGACGGCATAAACGACGCGGCCACCGAGCTTTTTATAGGCGGGGCCGGTCCCGTAGGTGCGGTGCTTCTCCAAAGTTCGGGCGGAGAGGCTCAGAAATTCGGCGGCTTCCTTGGTGCGCAGGAAGCGCGGCGGCAGAGGCGCCAGATCGGGTCGCATGGGTCGGCCTTTCGTGGGGTTCGGGGGCGCCGTCGAAAATCGGCGGCGGTCGAAGGCCACGATGGCGAAGGGAAACCTGCGCGATGGAGGGCGAAGTTGGGGGGTATCGAGTTCGCCCACCGGGCCGCGCGAAGGCTCAGGCTATTTCGGCCGGCGATGTCGAAGGAGCTTGCGATAGCCGCCGGCGATCATGGCGCGCGCATCCCGGATCAGGGCTTTCACCGAATGGCGAGTTGAAGACGTCTGCCATTCATCTCGGCTGATGCGACCTATGCGGAAAATGACTTGCGCGATTTCCTGCCGGGTGGCGCCAGCCCGATAGCCATCGAAGGCTTGCAGCATCCGGCGCAGACGCGCCCGCTGCTGTATGGTCAGCCGGGTGTCGGGCGGAATCGCCCGGCCATGCAGCGCGGCAAGCAACCGATGGACCGCTTCGAGGCGATCCAACCCATCGGCGCCGAGCGGCACGAGCGCGGCGGTGGGCGCAACACCATCGTGGATGAGTCGAAGATGCTGGCCATTGCCGAGATCGAGCAGGACGTAAGCGGCGCCTTCCGCGCTCAGCGAGACAGCCGCATCGATTTGTGGGATGTGCGCGACCGGCATGAGCGCCGGCGGTGCGGCCCCGAGCACGACGACGCTGGTGTCGTGCTGCGCCAGCCAGAAGACCGGCGCGTCAGGTGGAGGTCGCTGGGGGTCGACAGGGAAATCGCAACCCCCATTGCTGGCGGATTTTCTCGGTCAGCACTTGCTGGTCTGCATCGGCGCTGCCGAGCGCATCGAAATCATGTTCGTAATCGTCGTTGCGACGCAGCCATTCCCAGGCGAGATCGGACGCGGTGAGATCATCGACATGATCGTAGCGCGCGGGCAAGCGCCACTGGGATGCATCCGGCGTCATCGCGTTCCTCTCCCCTCGATTGACCAAACTACGGGGACAACGAGATTTCCCGGAAAGGTTGAAAGCCGGAAGTCATTTTGAGGGCAAAGGGCGATGCCGTAGCGGCATCACCGCGTCAGTGCCGTTGGCTTTGGCGAACGAGTTCCCGATAGCCGCGCTCGGTCATCCATTGCGCTCGCGCCAGATGGGCGTCGTGGATCAGGCGACAGCGTTGCGGGTCGAGATCGGGGTCGAGGCCGAACAAGATCTGCACTGCTTCACGCCAGTCGGCGCCGTCGCGCGCGGCGTCGAGCAAGCGCAGATACAGCACCATGTGCTCGCGATCATAGGGCGTGAGGGCCTGATCGCGCGGAGGTTCATCCAAGAATTGCGGTGCGGTTTGTGTCACCGGGGCATCCTATTCGCCTAAAGCAATCCTGTTAACCAATTCCGCTTCTGTCATTGATTCAGGACATGCGGGATCGCGGGAAAGCAGGCTGGCTCGCCACCCTGTCGGCGTCGCGTCTAGGATTAGGACCGTCGCTGATTTTCATCATGAAGCCGCAGCACTCCTTCGCCCTTGTCGGTGGACAGAAGGAGGACGCCCGAAGCTTCCAGCGCCCTTCGCACTTGATCGCGCGTCGTCTCATACACTTCGAGCCCGCTTTCGGATTCGAGGCGCTTGAGCGCGGTCAGTGATACTCGGGCCTTGTCAGCGAGCGTCTCCTGCGTCCAACCCAGCAACGCGCGCGCGGCCCGCGATTGGCGAGCGGTGATCATGCATGATCACCTCCCACCGGGCCAAACACACTTGCCAGAACTACGGCTATTTTAGTCGCTCTTGGCCGGAACGCCACCCGAATTCCGTCGGGCTGGCGTTCGCATTCTCGCTTTTCGAGCAACATGGCGCCGAACTGATTCGGTCGTCGGCAAAAGCGGCCCCGACCTTTCGGTCGGGGCCTTGCTCCGGGGCCTCAGTCGCCCCGGCGCCCGTTGGGGCGGGACCAGATGAGCGAGTAACCTTCGCCATCCTCGTCGTCGAAGAGATTGGCGTAGATGGGGGCGTTGAAACTCGGATCGTCGAGCTTGAGGCCCAGGTAGTCGCGGCCCTCGTTGGAGCGCTTGGACCAGGCGGCGCCGATTTCGGCGCGGCCGACCAGCACGCGGTGGCTGGGGGTGTTCTCGCCGGTGGCGCGCAGGTCGGGGACGATGCGCACGCCCTTGGCCAGGACGCTGAGGGTGACGATGTCGCCGGTGAACTCGTTCGAGCCGGTCTTCTTGAAGGTGCCGATGGTCGCCATGGTAAGTCTCCGTTTTCCGTTTCGAGCCCGCACCATGCGGCCTCGATGGCGATCGACGGGCCGGAGGCGACCGACGACGCATCGCTTGCGACCGAAGCAAAGCGGAGGATGGCGCAGGCGTGACTTTCTTGCTTCGCGAGGAATGGGTGAAACCCAGGGGAAGAAAGTCGTGACGGGCCGTTGCGGCATAGGCGGTCGAGGCTTCAGCCGTCCTTCGGCCAGATCAGCCCATTGAAGAGGCCGTTTGGAGCGCTCGCCGACGGATTGGGATCGGAGACAGTGGCCGCCCTGCGAAACCGGAAAGAGAGCTTGTGCCTGTGGACCGACGGCTTCGTGCTCACGCCCGGCAGGCCAGTGCGCGATTTTCTACCACGATTCCGTGTCACTGGAACGCCCGCTACCGTGTGCCGCCTGGCCGAACGACGTATCCGTCCATCATCGGTTCAAGCGCTCCGACGAGGGCCGCAAATTCCCGGATTCTGCCCAATTCGCCATCATCGCCTCCTTGCTGGCCCGCCGACGAGGAAGCTGGCGTAGACATCGCAATTTCTGGTCCCTCCGACGGCGAACGGCAATCGTCAGGCCCGAGCAAGCCTCTGATCCGACGGGACGGTGGCCGCCAATGCCGCCACCCGCATGAATGCCGTCGCGCCAACCGCGCCGGCCCCGATAATCGAGAAGACGATCTGCCATGCTTCGGAGGGCATGGTGTGTTTCACGATGCCGTGGGTGGCGTGGTAGCCCGCGATTGCGGCGGGCGCCACGAAGACGAGCGCGATCAGCACGCGCGCCCAGAGCGGCTGCACGACGATCAGCAGGAATTGCCCGATGCCGAGAGTGAGCGCCGCGCCGAGGATGCCGACGATGATGGCGCCGAGCCAGCCCGCGCCGGTGTGATAGGCCCACAGGCATGAAGTGACGCCGGCGAAAAACGGCAGCGCGAAGACGGCGAGCGTGAACAGCAACCAGCAGAAGAAGCCGATGGCTGCAAAAGACAGAAGTATGCCAAGGATGATCATGGTGGTTCCTTCCGAAAGAATGTTCTGACGGTCGCGCCTTCCACCACCACCATGGCGCGACGACGAGCATAGCAAAAAATGAGGCGCGGCGGGAGTGGAAACCGGCAAGGTCTCCAGCCCGCACGCGATGGTCTTCGCCTCGTCATGGGGCGAAGGGATCGATTTCGCTGACGATTGCGGCCGTGTCGCCATCGTATTCGCTGGCGGGAGAAACCGACAACGTGCCGTCGCCGGCGCGGAAGATGACGATGACGGCCATCAGCGTGGTGGCGAGGCTGAAGGCGAAGGCGTGAGCGTCGTTGAGGGACATCGATCCGGCTCCTGTTTCGAGCGGAGGACCAACCCCCGCTGACAGGCGCCCGATGTGTTCGGCCGATGGCCGCGATCACCGCGCAGGCAAAGCCGAAGCGGCGGCACGCTTCGCGTAGTCCGAGCCTTTACGGCTTGATGGCGTCAGGCCCTCGGCTGAACCAAGGATCAGCGCAATCGAAGCGGGGGGTGTCATCCGTTCAGGAGACCGAGGTGCTCGATCGTCACGACGGTCATTTCTGCCGGTCTGCCCGGTCCACCGCTGTCGCCCGTAGCAGCACGTCAGCGCTCGGCTTTCCAGGGATCGATGACTTCGACGCCGGCGGCGTCGAATGCGCTCGTATCCCGCGTGGCGACGACGAATCCCTTGGAGGCTGCAATCGCCGCGATATAGCCGTCGGGTGTTGGAAAACCTTTCCCGGCCGCACGCGCTTTGACCGCGAGGTCGGCGTAATGTCGCGCGGCATCCACGTCGAAAGGCAGAATGCGATCCACGAAAAGCTCCATCACCCCATCCAGCGCCCCAGTAAGCTTCTCCTTGCGTTTGCCGCCGGGAAGCGCGCCGATGCCGAACATCAGTTCGGCGATGGTGACGCTCGACAAATAGAGCGTTTCGGCGGCCTGGTCGTCGAGCCATGCGCGCACGGCGTCGTCGGGCGCGGGTTTCATGGCTTCCGACACGACGTTGGTGTCGAGGAGGATCATTCGAAGCTCATCGGCTTGGCCGGAGTTTTGTCGCGGGCCTGATTGAGGGCGGCAATATCCTCATTGGTCAGGCCGAGTTTGCGGCTGCGCTCGGCCAGCGCGCTGCCGAGGCGGAGGCGCGTATCGGGCCTAACAGCCGTTTCGAGGATGTCGCGCATTTCGGCCTCGGCGCTGCGGCCATGTTGAGCCGCCCGCACCTTGAGGGCGCGGTGCGTCGCGTCGGGCAGGTTCCGGATCGTGACTGCGGGCATGATAGCGCCTCCGTCTAATTTGATAGCGATGATGGCATATTACAAAAAATGCCATCATTTCTCAAGAGGCGGAATGGACGGCGCCTACGCGCCGCCCCTGCCGAACCGATAGACGGGGATGCCGAGCATGCGGGCCTTGTCGGCGAGATTGTCCTGAATGCCGGTGCCGGGGAAGATGATGACGCCGATCGGCATGACGGCGAGCATCTGATCGTTGCGCTTAAAAGGCGCGGCCTTGGCGTGTTTCGTCCAGTCGGGCTTGAAGGCGATCTGCGGAACCTTGCGGGTGTCGGCCCAGCGCGCGGCGATCTTCTCGGCGCCTTTGGGCGAACCGCCGTGCATCAACACCATGTCGCTATGCTTGGCGTGGATCTGATCGAGCTTGGCCCAGATCAGTTTGTGATCGTTGCTGTCGCCGCCGGAGAAGGCGATCTTCGGTCCTGCCGGGAGCAGGATTTCGGTCTCGGAGCGGCGTTTGGCGGCGATGAAGTCGCGGCTGTCGATCATTGCGGCAGTCATGTTGCGATGGTTGACCCTGGAGCCGGTGCGCGGCTTCCAGCTCGATCCGGTCTGGCGCTCGAAGTGGTCGGCGGCCTGGTCGCGCATCAGCTCGAAGGCGTCGCGGCGCTCGATCAGGGTCTGGCCCTCGGCGAGTAGGCGCTCCAGTTCGACGGATTTCACCTCGCTGCCGTCCTGTTCTCGCTGGCTGCGGCGCTGCGCCTGCTCATTGTCGTCCAACTCGCGTTCGATCCGTTGGCAAGCGCGGTGGAACAGATTGACGGTCGACCAGAGGAGATCGTCGAGGTCGGGTTCGAGGCGCGTGTCTTCCATGGTCGAGATCAGGGCGTCGAAAATGTCGGCGATGGCGCCGGCGACACGCTCGCCCTCGGGCAGTGGCCGGGGGTCGGGTTCGTCCTCGAAGGGGCGGTAGCCGTAGAGCTGAAGCTCCTGCAAGACGTGGTCGGTCGGGGAAGAATTGTGGTGAGGCTCGAAGTCGTCATGCTCGCTCATGGGATGCTCCGTCGATTGGACCGCGACCATCGCGGCCTTCTGGCGACGAAAGCCCACGGGCGGCGCGGCCCAGCACCCGACGCGAAACGCGGCGGGCCGAAGCAAAGCGAAGGATGGCGGAGACCGGCTATTTTGTTTCGCGATGGAAAGGCAGGCGCGGCCTGCCGCCGGAAAATAGCCGGTCGCAGCCATTGCGGGGCGGGCCGTTTGTGGGCCGATCGCCCTCTCGAAGGCCGTGGCGCGGTCCTCTCATCGACGGCTGAACGCATCCGGGCGGGCAAGTGACGGTTGGTCTCTCCGCCTTTCCCGTCTCAGACTACGCTGCCTGTGCCATGAAGCGGGCGACGTCCTGCGGGGCGAGTTGGACCCGGACATTGGCCCGGAGCGCGTCGATGCCGATCTGCCGGAGATCGTCGTTGAAGTCTTCGAATACCGGCGACAGGGTGATTGCCTCGATTCCGGCCGCGTTCGCCCGTTCGATCAGCGTCACCATCGCACCGTCGCCCGCCGGATCGTTGTCGCGAACGATGTAGAGCCGGCGCAGCGTGTCGGGAAACAGGATGGCGGCGAGATGGGCCGCGGACAATGCCGCCGCCATCGCCATGCCGGGAATAGCCTCCCGCACCGACAGGACGCTTTCGATGCCTTCACCCGCAGCCATCACGTCGCCAGCAATACCAAAGCGAACCGCGTGCCCCAACAGGTCGCCCATCGCCTTGCGCGGCGTGTCGATCGGCGCCTTGTCGAAGCCTTCAGGGGCGAGCCAGGTGCGATGCGCGCCGGTGATTTTGCCCGAAAGATCGGTGACGGCGGCGATCAGCGCAGGCCACGTCTCTGTCGGGCTATGCTCCTCAGGCCGATAATAGCAGCGTGGATGAAAACGGAGGTTTCCGGTTCCGTGCAAAGCCGTAATGCCGCGTCTGCGCAGATATTTTTCCGCAATGGTGCCGCCGATCGGCAGCGAAATGGCGAACAGCCGTCGTGCCGCTTCGGATGAGCCTGGGGGCGCTGGCGTGCTGGCCGGTCGATTGGACGGTGGCTGCGGTTCAGGACGCGGGTGCTTGAGAAAGCGCCGGGCTTCCTCGGCGACATCGGCGAAGTCGACAAGACCGAGGGATTCGCGGATCACGTCGAGCAGGTCGCCATGTTCGGACGTGGCCGCATCTTGCCATTTGCCGGCTGGTCCCTTGGGCGAATCCTTCAGCCGCACGAACATCGAGCGGCCCGGCGTGTTGCGTGCATCGCCGACCTGCCAGTAGTTGCCCTGGCGGTTACCGGTGCCAAGATAGTGACGGCAGACCGCTTCGGCCTGTCGGCCGAGACGCTGCGCCAGATCGGAAGCGTCGAGGCGCGCCATCAGGCCGCCTCCCGATCCGAAATGCGCGCCACCGGGTAGGTGTCGAGCAGTTTGCCCAGAACGGTAGGCCCGCTGGCATCGACGGGGACGAAGAAACGCAGCTTCCACGAGATGATATCGGTGAAGAGGCCGTAGGCGCGCAGGCGCTCGCGCATTGCTTCGGTAAAACCGGAGAGTTCGATGCGGTTTGCGCCCATGACGCGGATGCGTCGAAGCTGGAGGCCCTCTGCGAGATCGAGAATGGTTCGGCCCTCGACCAGTGCGGCATAGGCATCGTCATGGGACAGGCTCGGCGCGTCGGTCGATGAGGCGTTCGCCGCCCATGCGGGCGACACGCGGCGTCCGATGATGCGCTCGCCGTCATCGGTCTGAAGCCGATAGACGCGCGTGGATTCGTTGGGCAGGCGCTTCCAGACTGGCAGAAGCAACCCGCTGACGATGTGCAGCGTGTTTTCGGCAAAGGGCGGCATGTCATCCAGTTCTCGGCTCCAGGCGAGCGCGAAAGTCTGCCGGTCCGCGCCTTCCCAATGGCCTTCCGCCATCATCTTGAACGAGGCGTGATGGTGTTCCATCGGTCGGATCAGCCTGACGCGGCGTTCGATCTCGCCATCATCGAGCATCAGCGAGGGCGCGGAGATCTGCACGGCGGCGCGGCCCGATTTGGCGTTCACCAAGAGCTTGCCAGCGCCGTCGGCGAGGTTAGCCAGCGCGTCTTCGAGCGACATCGGCCGGTTGCGCCGCTTTTCGGCGATGGTCAGCAGTAGGGTTTCAGCGCCCGTCGTCGGATGGGTGTAGATGGTCTTGCGCTCGGTGACATTGAAGCTTTCAGCCGTCAGCGTTTCCAGCCCGACGTCATAGACGCCGCTGGCGATCGCGCCTTGCACCTTGCCGTCGAGCAATTGCTCGAAAGCTGTGAAGAGAATGCCCTGAAGCTTGATCTTCAGCGCCAGCAGGCGATTGAGGAAGGTGGTGATGGGCGGCAACTCGTCCTTGATGCCGCCGTCGTCCATCAGTTTCAGCCCAGTTGCGCTCTCGAAGCGTTCGAGTGAACAGCCCTCGATTTTGCCGCGCACGATCAGCAGATAGAGCTGGCGCAGTGCCGCGCGGGCATAGGGGCTTTCGAGATTGTCCTCGGGGCGGAACAGGCCCTGGCCACCGGTCTGGCGTTGGCCGCGCGTGATCGCGCCAAGCGTGTCGAGCCGCCGCGCGATGGTGGAAAGGAAGCGTTTCTCCGCTTTCACATCGGTGGCGATGGGCCTGAACAGCGGCGGTTGCGCCTGATTGGTGCGGTTGGTGCGTCCCAGGCCCTGGATGGCAGCGTCTGCCTTCCAGCCGGGTTCGAGCAGGTAGTGGACACGCAGGCGCTGATTTCGTGCCGCAAGCTCGGCATGATAGCTGCGGCCGGTGCCGCCGGCTTCAGAAAAGACGAGGATGCGCTTTGCGTCATCCATAAAGGCGGCGGTTTCGGCGAGGTTCGCTGATGGCGCGCGGTTTTCCACGGCGAGCCTTTCGCCCGTGCCGCCAACGCCAGCCTTGCGCACGATGCGGCGCGAACGGCCTGTCACCTCGGCCACCATATCCGTGCCGAAGCGCTGCACGATCTGATCGAGCGCGCCTGGAACGGGTGGTAGCGAGGCAAGCCGCTCGATCAGTTCGTTACGGCGGGCGACGGCTTCACGGCTTTCGACGGGCTGGCCGCCGCGATAGACGGGCCGCGATGACAGATGGCCTTCGCTGTCGGTGAACGGCTCATAGAGCTGCACCGGGAACGAATGGGCGAGATAATCAAGAACGTATTCCCTCGGCGTGATGTCTACGCGGACATCGTTCCATTCCTCGGTCGGAATTTCCGCAAGCCTGCGCTCCATCAGCGCTTCGCCGGTGGAAACAATCTGCACAACGGCGGCGTGACCCTCCGCGAGATCGCGGTCGATCGAGCGGATCAGGGTCGGCGTCTTCATGGATGTCAGCAGATGGCCGAAGAAGCGCTGCTTGGTCGATTCGAAGGCCGACCGGGCGGCGGACTTGGCCTGCCGGTTCAAGGTTCCATCGGAGCCGGTGATATTGGCGGCTTCCATCGCAGCGTCGAGATGGTTGTGAATGATCGAGAACGCCCCGGCATAGGCGTCGTAGATGCGGCGTTGCTCATCGGTGAGCGAATGTTCGAGCAGTTCGTATTCCACACCATCGTAGGAGAGCGAGCGCGACGTGTAGAGACCCAGCGAACGCAGATCGCGCGCCAGCACCTCCATGGCCGCGACGCCCCCGTCCTCAATGGCTTCGACGAATTCCGCGCGGGTGGCGAAAGGGAAGTCCTCGCCGCCCCACAGGCCAAGGCGCTGGGCATAGGCGAGATTGTGGACGGACGTGGCCCCGGTTGCGGAGACGTAGACGACACGGGCGTCGGGAAGCGCATGTTGCAGGCGAAGCCCGGCGCGCCCCTGTTGCGAGGGGGCGACGTCGCCGCGTTCGCTTTTTCCTCCGCCGGCGTTCTGCATGGCATGGCTTTCGTCGAAAATGATCACTCCGTCGAATTCGGAGCCCAACCAATCGACGATTTGCCTGACGCGTGAAACCTTCTCTCCACGCTCGTCGGAGCGCAGCGTGGCATAGGTTGCAAACAGGACGCCTTCCGACAGCGTGATCGGTTTGCCTTGCGGAAAGCGCGAGAGCGGCGTCACCAGCAGCCGCTCCATGCCGAGCGCCGACCAGTCGCGCTGCGCATCCTCGATCAGCTTGTCTGATTTCGAAATCCACACCGCTTTGCAGCGGCCGTGCATCCAGTTGTCGAGGATGATGCCAGCGGACTGGCGGCCCTTGCCTGCGCCGGTGCCGTCGCCAAGCATGAAGCCCCGGCGGAAGCGGACAACGTTCGGAGCATCGGCAGCCGCGGCCTGAACGAGATCGAAGGTGGCATCGACCGTCCACGTACCGGCAAGGTAATCGCCGTGCGCTTCGCCGGCATAGATGACGGTCTCCAACTGGGCGTCGGAGAGCAACGTCCGGATGTTGGCCGGCAGCATCGGTCGATAGCTGGGCTTCGGCGGCGCGACGCTCGCCATGGCCGCCGATTGCACCAGCTTGGTGGGGTGCGCCTGAGAACCGGGAATACGGATCGACTGCAATCCGTATTCCTCATAGATCGCCTCGGTCAGGCGCATGCCCTCGGGCGGCGACCAGTCCACAATGTCGTAGACGAGTTCAACGCCATCCAGGTCGATGGTGCGGAGCGCGGTCGGACGTGTGGTGGCTGTGCGCGCGAGATACCCGCGCACGGTCTTCGGTGGCGCCGAGATCGGCGCTGGCATCGTGGGCAGCGTCACGGGAAGGCGCGGCGGCACATGCGCCGCGATCCAGTCGAGCAGTGTGGCGACATTGGACGCCATGCCCGGCGAGGTCGGAAACACGGTGGGATCGTCGGCGGGCAGCTTGTCGATGACGGTCAGCCGCGTCGGAAAGGTCGTCCCATGTTTGGCATAGACAGCCCCGGCGATGGCCGCGCTGAAAACGACGCGCCCGCGTTCCTGCAAGCGGATAAAGGCCTCGCGCCAGTCCGGCAGGTCCGGCCCGACATTGGCGCCGGTGATGGCGACGAGACGGCCGCCGGGCGCGAGGCGGCTGAGCGCCGAAGCAATGTGGCGAAAGCCAGCGTCCTGCACACGGCCCGCGACATGCGCCAGTGCCGAGAACGGCGGGTTCATCAGCGCCACGGAGGGCACGGCGGCGGTATCGAGGTGATCGTCGATTTGGGCGGCATCGAAGCGGGTGACGTGACTGGCCGGAAAGAGCGATGTCAGCAGATCGGCGCGGGTCTCGGCCAGTTCGTTGAGAACGAGGGCGCCGCCTGCGATCTCGGCGAGGATGGCGAGGAGGCCGGTGCCGGCCGAGGGTTCCAGAACGCGATCGACAGGTGTGATGGCCGCCGCTGTCAGCGCGGCGAGGCCCAGCGGCATCGGTGTCGAGAATTGTTGAAATGTCTGGCTCTCTTCGGATCGGCGGGTGTGCGTCGGCAGGAGGGCGAGCACTTTGGCCAGAAGGACAAGTCGTGTTGCTGGAGACGCGGATTTTCGGAACAGCGCTTTGCCGTATTTGCGAAGGAACAGGACAGTGGCGACCTCGCACGCTTCGTAAGCCGCTTTCCAGTCCCAGGCGGCTGTCGTGTCAGAAGCGCCAAAGGCCATTTCCATGGCGCGGCGCAGGATGGCGGCATCAATCTGTTCGCCGCGTTCGAGTTGCGTCAGCAGAAGCTGGGCGGCGGAGAGGATGCCCGACGACGGGGTGAGCAGCAGCGGCGCGGCCGACACGGCGGCCACGGGAGATAGGATGTTCATGAGATGAGACCTCGGGAGAGCGGAAACGGGCAAGCCCGCACGGCGCTCTCTCTCGACCGCCCGGACTCAATCCCATCCCGGCGGCCCTCTCACTCTAGGCGGGGGTGCTTTACCTCAATCAAGAATTTCAGTATGGTCAGTGAAAATCAATAAGGTAATATAAAATGACCGACGACCAATCTATTCTTAGCTCCGGGCAAGTGCGTTCGGCCCGCGCGCTTCTACAATGGTCGCAAGCCGATTTGGCGAAGGCTGCCGATGTCGCCGTTTCGACGATTGCCGATTTTGAAAAGGGACAGCGCGTTCCGATTGCAAACAACCTGAACGCCATGCGTGGGGCTTTGGAGGCAGCCGGTGTGCGGCTCACGCCAGGCGGCGCGTCGCTCCTGCAGCAGCTTAGCCTCTTCCTCTTGAGTGAGGGCAACGGGGCTGAGTTGCAGCTCCATTACGCCGTCGAGGCAGCGGAGGCGGTTTGCGAGTTGCTCTCCGTTTTTGGCAAGGTTGAAGGCGGTCAGGCGTCGATCGACGCGGTGCAATCGGCGACGGTCGCGCTCAAGCAAAGTTTGGCGTCTCTTGTCGCAAAACACAGCTCCGTTGCTCCCCAGATCCACAAACTGAAGAAGTTCGTGCACGCCCTGCGCGACGACGAGTATTTCCTTCTGCTTCCCGAGAGGGCTGCATCAACGGCTGAGCAGCTTGCGCGCGAGCGCTTGGTGTATCGCCTGAACCATCCCGACGAGCAGGATAATGCCCCCAGCGTGGACGATCTCTTCGGGGCATTGCTCGGGCGCTACGACATGTCGTCGCCGCGAACCGACAGGCCAACTGTTATCGGGAAAGCGGACCGGGCTCGGTTAAAGTGTCGGTTTTGCGATCGAACCGCTGCTGAGGGCGCAACCTTCAAGAGTGTGGCCCACGCAATTCCGACTGCATTGGGAAACGATCATCTGAAAGTCGCGAACGAGTGCGACGACTGCAACAATTATTTCGGGAGAGAAACCGAGCCGTCCCTGGTGGCAATGCTGGATATTCAGCGCGCCTTTCTCGGCATTCAGGGCCGGGGAAAGAATGACGGCCGTCCGCAACTGACGTTCGCAGAAGGCAAAGTCTTTCATGATGGGAAGAAGCTGAACATCGAATCGAAGGACCTATCGAGAGACGAGTCGACCAAGACGATTTCGGTCCAGCTCGGCAAAGGCGCGCCGATGATCCCCGTCGCGGCATACAAAGCGCTCGTGAAGATCGTGATTTCTGTGATTGACGCGAAGGAGCTATCGCACCTGAAGAGAACCATCGAGTGGCTGCGCGAGGAGAAGCATCGCGATCAGGTGCTTCCGAGCGTCGCGGCAACTCTGGTAGATTTTCCGCCCAATCCGTCTGCGCAAATCATCGTCTACCGGCGGAAGGACGAAACCTCGCGATTGCCCCACCTCGTCGGTGAGTTTCGATTGGGCTGCTACCTCTATGTTTTCGTTGTTCCATTCTCGGATCGAGACCCCTGGAATCTTGTCGGATTCTTTGATGACGATGAGTTTCGCGATACCTTCAAGCATTTCGCGAGCGTTCGGCGCTGGGCGCAGAACAATCTGAACGGACAAGAGAGAGTTTTCCTCTCACCCCGGATCAATCTGGTGCCGCAAAAGCCATAAGCCTCCGCGCCTTTTCTCAAAAGCAGATGTGGTGTCGTCGCGGTGTGGATGCCGAGCGGTGGAGCGGCCGCAGCCGCTCCACCGGTTAATGGTCATTCGGCAGCGATGAGGGCTTCGTCGTTTTCCTCACCCGATGCATCGTCTTCATCACCGTCGTCGGACAGGAAGGCGGGCAGAGCCTCGTCGCCAGCATCCTGATCGGCATGATCTGCGGCCGTTTCGATGCCGGTGTCGGCCGAGCGCAGCGGCTCGGGCAGCCAGCCGGTGTCGGCCAGCAGGCGTTCTGCCTCCTTGGCCATGTCGCCTTTCTTCATGTGATCGATGAGCTGCGCGGCCCGTTCACCGGCGCCCTCGCGGACGGCTTCAAGGATGCGGGTCTTGGTGACCCGGCCGAGATAGTTGCCAACCGTCGGCCGCCATCCGGCCTGCACCATATCGAGGCCGGTCGCCCGCGCCAGGCGGTCCGCTTGCGAGATTCGGGTCTTCAGCCCGTGCTCGCTGACACCTGAACCGCTGCAAGGATTGGGCCGCTCGTAGAGCGCGTTGACGCCGTAGCTGACGCAATGCGCTAGCAGATCCGTGCGGCTGTGGTCGTCGAGCGCGAGGAGCCAATCCCATAGGGCTTCATCGTCGGCGGGAACATGCTCACCCCAGCGGTCATGCCGATCGGTAACGGATTGCGCCGAGGGGCTATCTTTCAAGTCATCGGCCTGGGCTGGAAAGTGAATCTGCCGGACATTGGCGTCCAACGCGCCCGTCGCCGGGCGGTGCAGGAAGGTGTCCGACACCAGCTTGTGCAGCAGCGCCGTCATGGCGATGTGCGGATGGCTGGCCAAAGCGTCGCGCAGGGCGAGCGTGCGATGCGCCGTCAGTTCGGTGACGAGGCGTTCGGGCAGCGGCTTGATGCCGTCTTCTTCGTCATCCTCCACGGCGGATGCGGGTTCGCCGCCGATGGTGACGACAGCGCGGGTGATGGCGGGCGCTCCCTGCGCGCCCATATCGTGCGTGACGATCTCTGGTGCATCCTCGCCTTCCGGTGCGAGCGGCCGCTCGTCCTCGGGGCGGACATAGCCGCGATCGACGATCAGTTTGCCGCTGGCGTCGAGGGTGACGAAGACGCCGGCGATGGCGATCTCGGTCTGATCGTACTGAACGGGTCGGCTATCGAGTTCTTCCATCGCCGCTTCGATTTCGCCAAGTCGTTGATCGACGTCATCCGGTAATTCGTCGGCGCCTTCATAGGCCTCGGACAGGCGGTTGAATTCTGCCTGCAAGGCGTCGCGCGTCGCCAGTTCCGTCTCGGTCATGTCGAGCGGCGTGCCGGAAATCTCCCGGAGGCCGTGGGTGACGCCGTAGGGAATGCTGATGGCGGCCTCGACCCATTTCCAGCCTTCGGCCGCAATTTCGTCGGCGAGGGCCTTCAGCTTCTCTGCGACCAGGCGATCGAGCAGGCTGACATCCTGAAGCCATCCGCCGTCGTCGGACTGGAACAGGTCGCGCAGCACGGCGCCGCCAGCGGCTTCATAGGCGTCGACGCCGACGAACACAGCGCGCTTGTCGGAGGCGCGCACGGTGGTCTCGGTCAGCATGCGCCGGATCTGCCATGGCTCCTTCTGCCAACCAGCACTGATCGCGTCCCAGACCTGCTCTTGGCGGGCGTGATCCGATGAGACGGTGAAGGCCATCAGCATTTCGAGCGTCATGCCGTCGTCGGCGTAGAGGTCGAGGAGCTTGGGCGAAACCGCCACGAGGCGCAGGCGCTGTTTCACCACGTTGACGCCGACAAAGAAGGCGGCGGCGATGGCTTCCTCGGTCATGCCCTTGTCCCGCATGGCCTTAAACGCGCGGAACTGATCGAGCGGATGCAAGGGCGCACGCTCGATGTTCTCGACGAGCGAGATTTCGTCGATCAGGACGCCGCTCGCCGGGTCGCCGACGACGCAGGGGACGGGCGCGGTCTTGGCGAGGCGCTTCTGCTTGGCCAACAGTTCGAGCGCGCGATAGCGGCGACCGCCGGCGGGCACTTCGAACATGCCGGTTTCCGCGCCCTCGGTGTCCAGCACGGGCCGGACATGCAGCGATTGGATGAGGCCGCGCCGGGCGATGGACTCGGCGAGTTCCTCGACCGAGACGCCAGCCTTGACGCGCCGGACATTGGCTTGGGCGAGCACCAGCTTGTTGAAGGGGATGTCGCGCGATGACGACAGGGTGATCTTTTGGGTGGCGGTGGCCATGGTTTTTACTCCGCGACGGGCGGTCGGGAGACTCTCTCTCGACCTTCAACCCGTCACGAAGCGAAGCGCCGCCCTCTTCCTCTGAAGGGGCAGCGCCTCGTTGATCGGGAAAACGGAAAGGCAAGAAAGCGCAAAGCCGGAAACACGCATATCCGCGTTTCCGGCTTCACGGAATTCAGGCGGCGCGATCAAGGAGTTTTTTCGCCTTGGCCTCCATGTCGAGGCGGGCGTCCTGGTGGGGCTTGTCGCGGGCGACCGCGGTGATGCCCTGCACGAAATCGAAGATCGATTGCGGCGGCCGGCCTTCCTCGGCCAGCACTGTCTCGATGATCTTGCCGGTCTCGGCCTTCGAGAAGCCGCGCTTGCGCAGGAAGTCGCTGCGATCCTCGTCGGTGCGGGCGACGATCCGCTCGCGCGCCGCCTTGATGCCGTTGATGAAGGGTTGGGGCGAGGAATTGGCGAAATTGAGCAGCGCGGGCGCCGCCTCGTGGGCAAAGCGCGAGGCGGCGTATTTGCTGTGCCGAATGGTGATTTCCTCAAAATCCTCGACACCCCAGAGGTTGCGGTTTTGGCACACGGCGCGCAGGTAAAAGCTCGCCATGCCCAGCGTTTTGGCGCCCACCTCGCTGTTCCAGCAATAGAAGCCCCGGAAATAGAGGTCAGGCGAGCCGTCGGGGAGCCGTCCGGCCTCAATGGGGTTGAGATCGTCGACCAGAAAGAGGAAGACGTCGCGGTCAGACGCATAGAGCGTGGTGGTGTCCCTGGTGATGTCGACGCGCGGATTGTAGATGCCGGTCGACCAGTCGAGCACACCGGGCACCTTCCAGCGGGTATCGCCCGTGCCATTGCCGGCGATGCGCTGCACGGCTTCCACGAGTTCGTGGTCATAGATGCGGCCATAATCAGGGCCGGTAACGGCGCGCAGCTCGATGCGGCCGCCGGATCGACCGTCATCGGTTTCCAGGGTCTTGATCTGCTCGGCGCGATTCGAGGTCAGACCATATTGCAGATTGATCGCGGCCAGCGGCGCCGGCAACTGACGCAGATATGCGGCAGGCGCGCCGACCTGGGACGCCAACTGGCCGAAGCTCCAATGGGTCGGCGCCACGGGCGCCTCGGCGCCGGGCAGGATCAGGGCAAGGCGTTCAGGATCGTTCCGGTTCGCCTCGACATGAATGAGGGCGGTTTCGACGATGCGGGTCCGGCTTCGCTCGGATCGGCCGCGCACGGCGCTGGCCAGCGCGCCGAGGGAGAGGAACCTCTCGTCATCGGGCCGCGAGAACCATTCGGACGACACCCGGCCGATGCGTTCGCCGCGCGTGACATCCACCTTATAGCCGCCGCTGAGGTCGCGGCGGGCGTCGAGAACCTGCATGTTCATGGGAAAACTCCATGACGGGCGCCGAAAGCCTTTCTCTCGACACTCCACCCGTCACGGAAATCCGCTCCGCACTCTCACTCTCTCAGGGGGCGTTGCGGGGGGACTCCCCCGCAGAAGGGGTCGGCCGAGACTCGGGCTCGGCCGCAGGGGAAAGCTTTCCCCTTTCGACGCGACAAACTGCCAATTCGCAGACTCCGGAATTTCACTCGGCTGAAATGGAAGTGAGTATTGAGAACAAGTCAGGTGATCTCTTGAAATCGATTGACAGACTGCCGAGCTATCAAAGCCGATTCATTAAACTTAGCTGGCAGTATGGATAACCTTCGTCTCGATCAATGCATGCAAATGCGCGCGAAGATCATTAGGGATATGGCCGCCGCATACCAAAACTCCTGCTTCCATATTCTTTTCGAGAGCGTGCCCGGTGAGATTGGCGCTCGTCAAGAATGCGATTGCATCGTCGGCGACTGCCACTTTCGCGTGAACCCGACCATTGGTGAACGGATGTGGTCGATCGGTCCAAGCATATAATTTGGCGGCAGGAACGGCCTTCCTCATCGTAGCTACCGGATCGACGAGCAAGCTGCCTCCCTGCGTAACAGAAGCTTCAACGAGAATTCGCGTATCCACTCCGCGATCGATGGCCGCATTGATCGCAGCGATAATCGACGGAACGTCATATGCGACGAAGCTGACGATGAAGAGTTCTTTTGTCGCGCGTTGGATCACGTCCAACAGCACCTGCTCTGTCCGACGGGGCGCGATGAAGGGCGTCATCGGGCCGGTCCAGACCAATTCCACCGTGCAATCCCGCTGCGCTCGTTCCCGGAAATGCGCCGCACCAATCAACATCCCTGCGACGACGTCACCAGGCAATGTAGATTTCCGCCAAGCCGAGAGCATTGATCCCAAAGCTGTCCGAGCCGCTGGTGTTCCCACGATTTGGTGGAATTCTTGTTCCTGCGCGGGCAGATTAGCGCCTCGCAGGCGCGAGGCGATCGCTTCGATCTTTGACGGCGGCAGCAGAGCGACGAGTTCCGAGACCGAATCTACAAGCGGTCCCATCATGAACTCCGAAAAAATGCGGCGCCCGGATTTTCGAGCGTGGGCACCACCAACGCCCGGTCCAAATGCCGATTTCCACGTTCGCACGAGGTTTCCGATACGAAGGAGCAAGCATGGCAAGCCGCTCCATGCAGTGATTGGTCCTTACTGGGATCGTGTTCGGAGCATAGGGGATCGGAGGCGCAGACATGCGCTCGATCCAGCGCCTGGCGAAGTAGCCTTCCAAGATTTTCGGGCTTGCCCAATTCGACCAGCCCCCCGAGTGTTCCATCGGAATCGGCTGCCGCCGTGTAGATCAGGAAGCCAGCCTGGTCCTTCGCTCCATCGACCTCCGCGTATATTCGTTCTCGAATGCTGGCGGCATTGTAGCCACATTCGAGGGCCAACTCCCTGACCAGCATGTGCGAAAGGGTATGGAGCATGACATAGCGCACTCCGGGATAGCCCTCTCGCGGATCGAGATTCCGCTTTTGGCGCCACCCGCGATGGCCAACGCGCAAGCGCGCATCGACCTCCTTGACCGCATCCTCGTCGGCCCAGGCTTTCAGAGCTTCGGCGTCGAAGCGGATGAAGATGCCTTCGCCGTGAACCTGCGTCGCGGGCACCCAATCGGGAGCGGAGCGCCCCAACGCAGCGCGAGGCGCCGCATCGTCACCCGATCCTTCGTCCGGGGATTCGACGCGAGTGAACCCGAGCAAGGCGTTCACCTCGCGCAGCCGCTCAAGCAGCAGGACGCGCGTGATCGCGGCTTCGAAGCCTTTCGGAATCCCGACCTTCTTGCTCATGAAATGCGGGTAGTCGGTCGGCGGATCGTCGGCCGTCAGAACCTGCCACTCCGGCTCTTTGAGGTCGCTCTGGCCGATGTCCGCGCCTCCGTTCCGGTGGGCTTCGATGGCGGCCCAAATCTGCTCGCTGGTGAACTGATCGATGCCGGGGAGCTGAGCCGTTTTCTTCAGCGTCCTGACCACGAAACCGACCTCATCGGCCGAGGAAACGTCCTCGAAGAAGGTCCAGCCGTCGCCGACGAGTTGCGCCAAGGGACTGCCCGTTTGAGGAATGGCGAGGACCGACAACGTGACCGGAAACCAGCCGTTAGTCGCGCCGAGCAGGATCGCCCGAGGATATTCGGGGCAATCATCGTCGAAACGATCTATGTGGGGATGCCGTCCACGGCATGCGGGAAGGTTGTCTCTGCCGGCCTGACCAAAGGCTTGGGCCATGTTCTTCGATGCGCCGCAAGCATCGCATTTGACCCAGAGATTCTCTGTTTGCAGTGATGCGCCGCTCTCGAAGAACCGCAGCGTCCCACGGCAATCGGCCGGACCGCCGTGGACGAACCAATGCCACGAGAAATCGTCGAGGTGCCCTGCGCGGCAAGCCATCAGGAAACGAGCCGGCACAGCATCCGCGTCACGGGCTTTCTGATCGTTATTCGATCCGCGACATCCCTCATGGACGAAGCGCGTCAATTCCGGCCGGTAGCGATTTTCTTTGAGCTTGAACAACCCGGCGTCAAACGGCGACAGCAGGCCACATTTCACGCAACGCAGCCATCGGGGAAACGGCTTCACCGGAACGCCGATCAGTGCCGCAGGCGAGAACGGATCGACGACATCGCGGTCGCCGAGTGGCGGCATACGTAGCGATTCCACTTGGGGGCCGAGAACGCTTCGGACGTTCGCCAGCAGTCGCGCTTCCTGGATGGGCTGGCATCTATCCTTTTCCCAACGGTCGATCCCCATGGTGACGACTGAGAGATTGGGCAGGTCGATCAGCGCGCCGGGGCCGTAAGTCCAAAGAAGCTGGCTCGGGCGGATTTCTCCAACGGGCGTTTTGCTCATGCGTCATCCCCATCGGCCGGAGCCACACGAGCTCGCCAAGTCGGATCATTCGTCGAACGCGAGTCTTCCATCACCAATCTCACGCCGGGCTCAACCTCCCGCATCGACATTGGGACGGTCCAATCCGTCCAGGGCTTCACGCCCGGAGTTTCCAGAAGGGGATATGCCGTCGGGCCGGCCCCGTATTTCTGATAGACGAGCGTGCGACCTCCGACGCCGGCCTCCTTCGCCCAATCGTCGGCGCGATGCTTCAATTCTTGTTCGGTCAGCGCCTTCTTCGCCGAGTCTTCCGTGACTTCCCACGTTCGTTCGGACACGACGCCGATCGTCGTCGTCATCTCCGGCCGGCTCGGGCTGTTCATCGCGCCCGCACCCGTATTCGGCGCGAAAGGGTCGTAGCTGTTCCGCATGATCGACAGCATCGCGCCCGTGAGGCCGCGATCCAGCGCCCGCGGAGAGAATGGTGTCACGGATTGAGCCTCGACATGCTGATAGAAGGTCGCGTGGTAGTGCTCGAACGTCTCGTAATGGGAGAGGTCGCGTGGGCGTGCCCAGGTGAGCACGGTGGCAACCAAGCCAGGCGGCGAGCGCCCAACGCGGCTGGTCGCTTGGATATACTCTGCCGTTCCTTTAGGCTGGCCATTGACGACCATCACGCCGAGCCGGTTCACGTCAACACCGACCGACAGCATGTTGGTGGCCAGAACGACGTCGATCGGACGCGGATCGCCCGGAGCCCGGTTCTCGACCCATTCGCCCGTCGTGGGATCAAGCGTTCCATTGAATGGGATTTCGAGCTGATCGAGATAGCGCGGGATGTCTTGGCTGGAGACGCGGGAGGTGAGTTCCCGGACGTCATCGACGCGACGTTGCGACAGCCCCGGACGATCGACCAAACTCATGTTCACGCGGAAGGAGCGCGTCTGTACGTCGTCCTCGGCGAGACGCTTCATCCCGCCCAACTCGCGAAGCGAATTGAAATAGCCGACGAGCGTCATGTAGGGGTCGGCGACCGGGCCGAAGCGATCGAACAGGGCTTGAGCGGCGGTGAGAAAGGCTGTGTAGGTTCGGATCAGAACGGCAGGCCTGGAACTGCCGGGCGCACATATTCCCATGTAGCGGCGTCCGGGCTTTTCATCGATTGGGCGCTGAACTGAAAAGAAGTTGTCTTCGACATCGAGACCGGTGGGTGGAAAGACCGAGATCCGCCGCATGAAAACATTGCGCACCTGATCTTCGGCGCGCCGAACGGTAGCGGTAGATGCCACGACCTTCGGTCGCACCTTCACGTCGTCGAGTAGCCAGGAACTCAATTCGTCGACGGCGCTCTCGTAAAGGCCGACCATGGTGCCAAGTGGCCCGCTGATAAGGTGAAACTCGTCCTGGATGATCAGATCGGGAGGCCGGACGGCGGCGCGCACCGGCTTCACCCTCGCAGCGGGATGAGCGCTACGCGCACGATGCCCGGTGCCGCAATCGTGCCCCGGCCAGAGCAAACCGTGACGCTCGCACTCTTCATTGATCCGACCGAAAAGGGTTCGCACTTCCGGTCGCCACGCCATCATCGCGAACTTGTCGACGGTGGCGATCATCATGGTCGGCGGACGATGATAGATTTCCTCGTCTACCACTTTCACTGGCAGGCCGCGATGCGGGCGGCCGCTGGAGCCGGCTCGCGAAAACTCGCAGCCGCCGAGTTTGTCGCTGCAATGGATGAGGGTTCGGCCGGCGATCCGATCGACCTCGATGTCGCGGCCCGCAGATATTTCGGAACCGCACCAAGGGCAGCTGGTCAGTTGCGCCGGCGAAGCAATGCCAGACCTGTTTCGATCGCCGTTCCGCAGCGCCTCGATCGCTTGGTGGGCATCATCGGTTCGGCCCGGTGTGACCCGATTGCCGACCCACAGCCCCAGCGAGAACGGCTCCTTGCCCCAGAGCTTTTCGTCGGCAAGGCGGATCACCTCCATCGCGCACAAGAGAGCCGCGGCGCGCTGGAACTGTTGCAGCGTCAGCAGGCGCAGCGTGTATCGCATGATGACGGCCAGGCCGCGAGACGCATTGAGGCCGCCGAGATCGTCCTTCAAGCGGCGCATCGCCATGGCGAAGGCCGCCACGCCCAGATAGGCTTCGGTTTTACCGCCGCCCGTCGGGAACCAGAGGAGATCGGCGAAAGCTTCCGCAGGCTTCGTCCGATCGGGATGCGCCGGATTAGCAAGGGACGGCACCGACAACAGAAGGAAGGCCAACTGGAACGGGCGCCATGACCGATTCTTCGGGATGTCGAGCTGCGCGACGTCGGCCGTCTCGCCGCGCCTGCGTTTGAGGGCATAGAGGCTCCGCACACGCTGGAGCGCCATCGACTCGTTAGCGAAGCGAAACGCTGAGAGCGCTGCGCCGTCGGAGAAGAGCGTGTCCATTCCCTCGCGCAGACGGCGCAGGGTTTCTTCACAGCGGGCGATCACGTCCTGTCCCGGATCGTCGAAGCCGGTAATCTCGGCTTTCAACCGCGTTCTCTGTTCCCCGATCCAGACGGCATAGTCATCGACCAGGCACGACAGCGCCTCAAGCAACTGCTGGGGCTCCATCTTCGCGAGACGGCCCATGTCCAGCCACCCCTCGTCCACCATCCGGCGCATAGCCGGGCGGTCGTCGGGGTCGAGGCCCGGTGTTTCTGTGACGGCGACCTCATAGCGCGGGATGATTTCCGTGCGGAGATGTGAAGCCTTCGCTGATTCTCCCGGAGTCGTGTCGGCGTGAACCGAGACGCCGTGGCCGACGGCGAACTCCAGCCGGTCACGATAGATCAGGGCAAGGCGATCGCGTTCCGGGTCATCGACGACGATTTCGTTGGAAGGGCGCCGCCTGAAGATCGACGGATCTGCGGCGTCTTCCGACGCGGACACCGAGATTTCCGGCTGGAACAGCCAGGCGCGATCCTTGTTGTCCTCGGGCTCCAGTTGGCCGTTCACGAGGAACAGGGTGACGAGGCGCTCCCCTTGGGCATTCGTTCGGATCGTCCCTTGAAGCCGCACCTCGGGCTGGTCGCGATCCGGTGTCGCGGGCCGTATCGGCCCGTCTTTCAGCGTCAGGGGAATCACCCCGCCGCACGGGATACGCCGCCACACCCTGACCTTGGTTTCCTCTTCCCGGCCAGTCGCCCGATTCCGACGAGTCTTGACAACATCGTGCTCGTCGCTCGGAACCCGCTCGTAGCGTCCCCATCGGACCTCGGCGGCCAATGCCTCCACACCCGGCGCGACGCAAAAGGTGAGTCCCATGCTCGACGGCACGAGCGACTGATTGTTCGTGGTGTCGATTTCGTCGAGGGCGTCGTCCTCCGGCTCCACGCGACCGGAGACGCTGGCGAACTCGGCTCCGGGTTCGTGGATGGGCGCTGCGCGCTCATCTTCGATGTCGCGGATTTCGTCCGCGCCGGCCGCCGGCTCCACGGCAACGATATCGGTGTCGTTCGGCCGTCGCGGCGCTAGCTTGCCGACCAGGTAGCGGTCGCGGACGCTCATGTCCTTGATGAGCTCGTGCGGCCCGCCAGCGGGACCGAGAAGATCATCGCGGACAGCTATTTCGAGCAGGTCGCGCACATAGGCGACGTTCTGGACGAGCGGAACATCGGCGATCGAAATGCCGTCCCGAGCGAAAATGCCTGCCAGATCTTCCGGCCGAAGCCGCGCGATCGGGCCAGTCGGCATCGTCAACCCAATTTCCGCCACTGCGCTCGAAGCACGGAACGTGTGCACATGATCGAAATAGACCGTCGTGGTGGCGAGATCGCCACGTATACGCAAAACCCGCCCGGCCCGTTTCAGCGTGCCATCGGCTTCGACCGTGATGATCCAATGCCCTTCATCGACTGCCGGAAAAGCCGACCGCTCGCCGCTCAATCGAACTATGCACGGGCCGAGCCACGTCGGTTCTTTGGCAAGCCAACTCTGCAAGTTTTGCTCAACGCTCAAAGTCATGCGTCGCCCTCGAAAGAATCTCTACAGCTCGACGCGAGAGAAGTGTGGATAGATACGGTAGAATTTCTTGAAGACCGCAATGGGATCTTCGCCCATGTCGGATTTGGGGAGATCAAAGGCCATCTTCGCCCGAACATCGTCGTTCGACTCCATGGTCAGCCGCTCCAACGTTGAGAGGGCGGGCAAATCAAGACGATGCGGTGCATCCGGTGTCGAATAGAATTCCCACCCCTTCACGAATGGCTCGATGATGGCGTCACCAGCGGCGCACACCACGAGCGCCGCCGTCACCATCGCCTGTCCGTCGGCATAATGCGTGCCTAACGCCCAGACGACGCGCCGATCGCGGAAGCTGAGCGTTTCCTTCTCCACCGCGAGCTTCAACGCGCGGAGAAGGCTCGGGCCGTAGGTCTTGAATACCATATCTCCGACCGTCAGCCCGCTGGGGAAAAGCGCGCCGAGCCGCTCCTTGAAACGAGCGAGCCGCCATTCCTGGATCGTCGGCTTGGCCGCCCGATCTCCGGACGCCTCGCCATCGACCTCGACTGACAGCTCGCTGGGATCGGGCTTACCAAGAGAGGCCGGATTCGCGTTGAGCGTCACACGAAGCACGCTGCCGAGCGGAACCGTCCCGATCGTCCGCGCGAAGCGTTCGATCTGCGTGGTGATACCCCTTGGCTCGGTGTAGTCGAACCACACGATCGCCGGCGACTCGAAATCGTGGCTGTCCAAGTATTCTTCGAGCGTCTTATGGACGCATTCGATCGACGCGACCGGACGATTGAAGAGTTGGCGCTTGTGAACTTCCTCCTCGGTCTCCACGCATGTCATCCGTGCGAGGCCGAGCCGGGCATGGACCAATCTGAAGTCTTCGAGAAACGGGCCGCCGAGACCGACATAGTGGTATTTCTCCAGCGACAACGCCGGAGTCAGCCGCATCAGCAGCGATAGGAACAGTTCCCGGTCGACGGCCTTGTTGGGCCTCAACCGGTACGGAAGCGAAGATCCGGCGCTCATGTCTCAGCCGTCCTACTTCTTGGCCTTGGCGAGCGTCAGCTCGAAGCACTTTTCGCCTACGATCCCGGGCTTCTCGTCATCAATGTCGAACAGCATCTTGGAGACGAGGCGGACTTCCTCGACCGGCCGCGAGAACACGATCCTCCTCGCCGATGGTGTTTTTCCCGGCGGCTCGGGCAGCACCTTCGCCTTTTGCGGATTGAATTCGATCTGACTGTCGCTCTTCTTGACGTCACTACGCAGAGCCACCGCCGCAATGGTCTTGCCCAAAGACAGCGGTTTTGCATCTTCCCAATAGTTGGACTGATCGGCGCGCGGATGGTTCTTCCACTGATTGGTGTAGGAAATCCAGACCCGCATGCCCTCCTTCATCTTGACCAACGATTCCAGCCAGACGTTCGACGACGTGTCTAGCGCGCGTTTCGTCGTCGTGACCGGCAGCTTGTCAGCGCGCTTGGAACGGAATTCGATGATGCCAGTAATGATGGCGAACTGCGGGTGATACAGCGGAATGCCGTCGCCCCAGCCGGTGAGACGGCTCTTGTCACCGACGATCACGGCGCGATCGTTACAGAGAACGGTCCATCCGGCGGTCGCGGATGAGCGGTCACGCTCGAAGCCGGAGTCGTCTTCATCGTCGTTGCCGAGGCTGCGGCCGGTGTTCAAGCCGACCGTGATCGAAACCAGTACATCGTCGATGGTCTTCTGAAAAACGAACGGCGCCGGCCCGTCGGCGCGCTCCGATACCAGAACTTCGACGAACACTGGCTCCACGGGTTTGCCGTTGAGTTCGACCTTCAGGCCCCATTGGAGGAACATCGTGAAATGTTCCGAGATGGCCGTGCGGACCTCGTTCTCGAACGACTCGTTGGCGAAGTGCCTGGAAACGCCCTCATACAATTCATGCACACGGATCACCGTACCGGGTTCGGCGAGCTTCTCGCCGGCCTCGGTCGGTTCGTTGATGGGCAACGGCTCCCATCCCTTGGCGTCGAGCCAGGCCGAGGTGATCGGTACTTCGAAGGTGTCTTCGTCATAGCGGGTTCGCACCAGCGCCTCGCGCCCCATCTTGAAGATCGCACGCTTCATGCCGACGCCATACATACCGATGGTCTCCGTCTCGGAGTCACGGTCATCGTCGGGCTCGCGGCCCATCTTGAAGGCGTAGTTCTTTGCCACCTCCCGCGGGATGCCACCGCAATTGTCTTCGATCGAGAAGTGATCGGCGGCGAGTTTTATCTTCACGAAATGCTGCGCGTAATCGACATTGCCGCCGTCGGCGAGCCGGAGCGCGCCATCCAAGCAGTTGTCGAGCAGGTCGAGAATCGCGTCGGCGAGGTTGATGTCGCGCGTCAGCATCGACACGAAGAACCGTTTGGTCGGACTGGCCTGCGCCTGATCGGTGGTGGGTTTCGTCATCGGCGTGGCCTCATTTTGGAGTTTACGGCGCAGATATTATCGTCGTCGTTTGGAACGAGTGTGCAGCCAACTGGCGCGATGACGCTGTTCCCGACGGGCGGCGCTTCAGCATAAACGAACCGCCAGAAATAGTTTGTAAGACTCGAACCATCTATGCGCTGCCCATGCTTATATTCATCATTACTCGAATTCAGCATCGCAATTCGGCTGCCGCTACGCGCTCGCGGAACGCGACCGGGATGCCATATTCTGAAAACACGGCATCGTCTAAAGCCTTGATTGCATCTGTAATAGCCACCTCTTGTTCGAGATGATCAAGTACCGTGAGAACCGCTGCTTCGATCGCCTCGTTCGATGCGGAAAAACCTTTTGGAAGGGGCAAACTCTCAATCATTTTTCCCGAGAAGCTAATTCCGCCGTCAACTCCCAACACGCCGAATGATTCCTGCACGTAAAATCGCATCAATTTCGAATTGAGTATGCCAAGAAGCGCAAGTAGAGATATCTCAGAATTCTTGGAAATAACGATGATGCTTGATTTTCCCGCAAGATAAGAGCCTTCGTGATCAAGAAATGCTTCAAATTTCCGCATTCCTGACAGAAGGAGCTTTGGCTGACACGCTTGATGGTATCGGCGAGGAAAAGAATTTTTCAGTTCGTCCTTCCGCACGATTGGCATTCGATACAAAGACTTAAGATACCGAATCTCTCCTTGATCCCAGAGGGTTACGAACGGATCAATTGTCCCGGTATTGACAAATCTAAAATAATCCTTCTCGTTCGAAGAATAGCTATGAATCAGAGGTTTAAGACTGTAGGCCTCAGAGACGGTAAATGGATCATTTGCGTTTACATAATCCCCAAACCTGCTCGCGCCTTTCGACATTTCTGTTAAAATGTCGATGTTCGACGACAGGAGGAATCCCCAGGAATCATTTTCGACTAGCCGGGACCTATCAACAATTACGGATTCCTGGTCATGAGCTTTGGGGTAGGCTAAAATACAGACAGGTCCTTGAATGCCTACTCTAAAATTCGAGCACACCGCAGCAACGCCAACGCCCGCAAAGGCCCTGCCGCGCGAAAAATCAAGAATTTGCGCGATGGACGAGCCGGTTCTTTCTCGAATTGCTGAGCCGTATGGGGCACCTAACCACTTGTTCGGGCTCAGGAGAGAGGTTGACCCGAGCGAATTCGTAAGTGCCAATGCCCTTTCAATGAACGCAACAAATAAATCCCAATTCCCTTTGGTGCATTCGTAGTTCTTTGATAAAAAATCTCTGTCGATCGGGGAATATTTCGTCATTGCCTCCGAATCGACAAAAGGAGGATTCGCAACAAGAGAATCGAAACCTTTCCTTTCGGAGAAGAAGACCTCCGGAAATTCTAGCGGCCAGTGGAATGGATTCCGAGGAAAGCCGGAAGTGGTTTCGTGCGCAAGATCCAAAGCGGATTGCTTCTTCAATAGTATCCAGCTGCCGTCTCCTGGAGATGCCGCCTTATCGGCTGCACTCGCAAGCACTTTCCTTCGGGTAGAGATTGTGCCTATTTTCGTTTCGGAAATTTCAATCCCAACTAAAGCGTCAGCTATGCTTTTCGGGAACTCAATTTTTTTCCGAGACTCTTGGTCGAGGCCCACCATTGTTTCCACGTCCTGTATGTCTCTGATCGTGACTGAACGGAGACGCGTTCGGAGGGAAATGGCTTCATCTACCGCGCGCCGGATGCTTTGCCCAAATAGAGGAAGTTGGCCCTTCCCTTTCGGCGTCAGGTCGAGCTCAATGAGTTGCCGAATGTCGTAGATACCAAGAAGGCTATCGCCGCTCCGCAGGTTGTGATCGAGGAAGCCGAAGGGCCGTCCCTTGGCGAGCGTGGTCAGCCAGAGCGACAGCTTGGCGAGTTCGACAGCGAGCGGATTTTTATCGACGCCATAGAGGCAGCGTTCGGCGATCAGGCGGCGCGCGAGGATGGCGCGCTCCTCGGTGTCGCGCGAGAGCGGCTCGAATCCAGCCGTGTCATTGGCGGCGCGGATGCGGCCTTCGTCGTCGATCTGGCCGCCCGACGTTTCCAAGTCATACCAGGCTTCGACCAGCCGGTCGGCGAGCCAGCGGCAAGCCTGTACGAGAAACGCACCCGACCCCATCGCTGGATCGCAGACCTTGAGGTCGATGAGTTCTTCAGCGCTCTTGAGTTTCCAATCCTCACGCGCAGCGCCCTCGGCCGGGCCGCGATATACGATCGGCGTCAGCGTCTCCTCAACGATCTTCTCGGTCAGGCTCTTTGGCGTGTAATGCGTCCCGCTCTCGCGCCGGTCGGCGCCGAGGACGACGACGAAAGCGCCGGCGTGATGGACCAGAGGATATCCCCATGGATCTGTCCGCAGGAGTTCGGCATAGGGCAAGATGCGGTCTCGCAGGGCCACGTCGCCACGGCAGACGGTGAGCAGCCGTGCCGCCACGCGCTCGTCCGGTTCCCGGCAGATGGCGTTGCGGATGGCCGGCTCGGAACGCTCGCTACGCTGCTTCAGGAGATCGACGATCCTGGAGCCGCCGTCGAGGCGCGCGGACTCTATCTCACCAAGCGCGACGCGCGCATTCTTGGCCTTGGCCGATCCTTCGAGTTCGAGCGTCACGTCATCGACGCGCTGGACCGTGCGTTCGAGGAGGCCCTCATAGACGTGACCGATCTGTTCCACATCGAGCGCGCGATAGGACAGCGTGCGCCCCTCGAAGGTCTGGATCGCCTCCAACAGGAGTAGGACCGTCCGGTCGTCGATCGGCAGGGGCTCGGCGGGATCGCTCCGCCAGTTCGTGCCTTTCTTGCGGCCTTCGAGGAAGGGGTAGCGATCCGGGTCGAAGAGCGAACCGCCCATCGCCGGCAGCCGCAGCAGCGGATGGTCGATGCCGCCATAGACACCACGGAACAGGGCGAGCAGCCGCGACCATGCCGAGCGGCGGCGTTCGAGTATCTCCTCGGTGTCGGCGCGCAACTGCATACGCAAGCTGGAGAGCGCATAGAAGGCGTCGTATCGGGGATCGCCGAGAAGCAGCAGGCCGCGCTCTTCCGCAGCCAGCAGGAAGACGAGCCGCATCATGACCGTGAGGCCAGCTTCGTAGAGTTCCTTCGGATCGACGTCGTGCAACAGATCCCGATTGCGGTCCTGGTCGGCGCGGTCGAGGGACTGGACCAGCACTTCCACCGCGCGACGGACCTGTTCGCCGAGCGCGTCGGTCACGTCGTCCTGGTGCTTCAGCGACCGCTCGAACAGCGCCGGGAGCCTTTCGGCTTCCGGGCCGAAGAAGCGACGAACGCCGAGCAGGCTGACGAAGGCGCGGAGCGTTTCGGGCTCCTGGCCCCAGAGGCGAGCATACCAACTGGCGAAGCTCGCGACAGAGCCTGCCGGCGCATGAACGAGCATCCAGCGTTCGCCATTGGTTACGAGACCGACCGGGCACCCGACGGCGCGAAGCAGCGCCACCATGCGGTCGCCCGGTGTCGTGGCCAGCCCGTCATAATTCCGGGTGGCGTCGAGATCGGTGTCGGGCTCGTAGAGCTGGACGAGCAACAGCGGGGCGTCGCCCAGGGTCGGATTGACGATCACCAGGTCGGGCGCAATCGTGACGCCGTGCTCGGGCAGCGATACCTTTAGTCGGTCCGGCAAAGCCGCCGCTCGGCGCAAAACCTGATCGTCAACCTCCAGGGCGCTTTGGAGAACCTCATCGATCCACGCCGAATGGATCGCCGGCAAATCGGCGTCGTCCGCATCGACGGCATCACGCCACTCGTCATAGGCGGCGCGCAGCCGCTGCGGGCGGCCGGAGGTCAGGGCTTCCAATCCCTGGGGCAGCACCTCGCGCAGCACCGGCGCCGCGAGGAACGGTCCGGACACCTCGATGAGGTTGAGCCACTCGTGGTTGGTGGTCATCGAGGCTGCCCCATCGTCAAGGACTCGGGCACGAGCAGGATGACTGCGACGGGAAAGGTGTGATCCCGGACATTGGAATACCTGTTCTCGATGGCGCGCACCTCCTGCTCGCGTTCCAGCGGAATACGGGCGAGCCGCGCTTCGAGGGCTGCGTGATCGCGCCGGAGTTGGGTGCGCTCGTCCTCGGAGAAGAGCGAGAGCTGTTGGGGCTCACGGTCGGCTACGAGTTCGGCCCGCAGGGCCTTGTCGAGATCGTCGAGCACTTGCCGGATGTCGTCGCTCTCCCGTTCCTTACGGCTGTCGATCGAATTGGACAGGAAGCGCAGGCGGTCCGTGGAGCGCGCATCGACCGATCCCAGCACGGACTCACGCTGCTTATCGAAGCGGGTGCGCAGCGCCGCGAAGGTCATGTCGGGCAAGACGGCGGGGGCGGAATCCTGGAGCCATCGGCGTACCTCCGTCACGCGGTCTTCGCGGCGGAAGCCGGCGTCACGCAGATAACCGCCGGCCTCGGTGAGTTCCTCGTGCAGACGGTGATGGCTGCCACCGGTGATGACCAATCGAGAAACCACTATGACGGCGGGGCCTTCGATCTGGCCATCGGGCAAGGACCGGGCGGAGACGCGGTGGATCTTCTTCACGTCGTCCCGCGCCCAGATTTCGGCGCGCAACAGGCGCAGGCTCATCTGGACGAGGGGATGATTGAGATGCACCAGGACGACGTCATCGCGCGCCTTCGCGACGTCATGGTCGAAGGTGATGGGGCGGACCTTCTTCGTGTAGGGATGCTCAAGCCCCTCCAGGCATCGCGTCCATGAACCGGACAGCGCCGGCATGGTGAAAACGGTCCCGTCTGGAATGCCAGGCAAAGACGAGGCCCCGAGATCCGGTTTGTCGGAAAGGCGCAGAGCCGCTTTCACTGCCCGTTCGACGTGATCGGGCGTGAGATTTTGCTCGCGCTTGGTGTCGGCGAGGCGCTCGTGCAGCTTTGCGACCCGATCCCGGAGGTCGCGCTCGGCTCTGACGAAGCGCCGCGATTTTTCCATGCGGGCTTCGGCCAAGCGGGTATCCAGGTCACGCCGACGCCCCTCGATCAGGTCCGGGAGTTGCGGGGCGATGACCGGGTTGACGCTCCCCATGTCGGCCCGCATGGCGTCGAGCTTCCGAAGCGCCCGCAGGATGTCTTGTCCGTGATCGCCTTCGTCATCGACCGGATGCCAGATGACCACCTCGCTGGAGCGCTGGCCGTGGCGATCGATGCGCCCGTTTCTCTGCTCCATCACGTTGGGGTTGTAAGGAATTTCCAGATGGATCATCAGGTGGCAGTGGTTCTGAAGGTCGATGCCTTCGGACGCTGCATCAGTTGCCAATAGGATTCTGACCGGCGATTCCGAAGGGCTGGCCTGGAACGCTGCCTTCACGGCTTCGCGTTCGTCGTGATCCATGCCGCCATAGATCAACGCCAGCCGGTCGCCGCCGAAGCCGTGGGACACGAGCGCCTCTTGCATCCACTGCTGCGTCGTCCGGTATTCGGTGAACAGGATGACCCGCTCATTCGTCCATTCGCCACCCTCCTGGAGGTGCGCGGTCAGCCATTCCAGTATCGCTCGCGCCTTGGAATCCGCCCTGCGTGACGCCTGCTGCGCCCAGGAGCGCAGGCGCTCCAGCGTCCGCCGCTCCTGCTCGTTGGGCGGCCGGATGTGTTTGCCGGCTTCGCCCAGCGCGTCGTCTTCCGCCGCTTCGCGCAATGCGTCGTCGGCATAGTCTTCCTCGGCCTTCGATATGGCGCGGCGAAGGATGCGATCATCCAGCTTGCGCCGGGTCTGGTCGGACGACGAACGGCCTTCGATCGTCGCGATGTGTTTTTCCAGCGTCGCTGCGAACGCGGCGGGCGACGATGCGAGGCGCTTGCGCAGCAATTGGTGGACGAAGCGATCGACGGCGCGTGCGCCGCCTTCGCCATTCTCTCGTGACGAGATGTAATCACCGAGAAGGCGCCGGACCCGCCTCTCATCATCCTCATACTTGATGGGGAGACCTTCGAGACGCCGCACCGGGTAGAGCCGCTTACCGTTCGCATCCACCAGGTCGCTCTTCAGCCGCCGCACCATGACCCGAGCGCGCTGGGGCTCGCTCGGCAGGACGTTTCGGGCGAAGCGTTGGTCGTCGAGCAATTCGAGAAGAGCGGTGAACGACTCGGTGTAGCCGTCATGGGGCGTGGCGGTGAGAAACAGCTTGTGCTGAAAATGCGGCGCGAGCAGGCGCACCAGCCGGGTTCGGAGACTCTCTACCGCGTAGTGTCCGACCGTGGGTGCGATGTTGTGCGCTTCGTCGATGACCAGGAGATCGAATTTTCGAGGATGGGTGACGGTGGGCGGCAACGCGTCCCGAAACAGGCGCAGCCCTTCACCTTGCTTCACCCAATCCATCGACGTGATGAGAAGAGGAAACGAGGTCCAGGGATTCGCGTGCAAGCCACGTTCACGGCGCAGGCGCTTAACGAACTCGGTATCGACGATGCGGAAGTCGAGGCCGAATTTCTCCTGCATCTCTGTGCGCCACTTTTCCTGAAGGGACGCTGGACAGAGCACCAACACGGTGCGGGCACGATGGCGCAGGAGCATTTCCTGGATCACCAGGCCGGCCTCGATCGTCTTTCCGAGGCCGACGTCATCCGCGATGAGCAAGCTTGTGCGGGCCATGTCGATGGCGCGCACCAATGGATCGAGCTGGAAGTCTTCGATGCTGACGCCGCTGCGAAAGGGAGCCTGGAGATAGGCCCTGTCGGCGTTGGTGGCGGCGCCCCATCGGACGGCATCGAGGAACGCCTGTAGCGAGGCCGGATCATCCAAGCCGGTGATGCGCGGCAGGCCAGCGCGCTCAATGACATGAGCGCCTGGTTCCAACTCCCAAAGGACTTCGATTTCTTCCCCGAGCGCGTCTTCGTCGATCGACGTCAATCTGATGAGGTGGCGCTTGGGAAGGCCGGGCGCCGTCGATCCGCCATCGACCTCCGCCACGATCCATTGCCGTCGCCGCACTTCGACCAACTGGCCGGGCTCTGGAATCGTGTGATGGGCGATCTGAGCTGCCGCGCTGCTCGCATCTCTGACGATCATTGCAGGCCGCTCCCACCTCGAACGACGTTTTCGATGCGTTCGGCTGCTTCGTTGGGGCGCTCATGCGCCCATACGCGGACGACGTGCCAACCAGAATCACTGAGGCGTTGATCGGTATCTGCGTCTCGGGCGCGGTTGGCTTCGATCTTATCGCGCCAAAATTGCGCGTTACTCTTCGGCCAGGATGCGTGCTCCGGGCAACCGTGCCAAAAACAGCCATCGACGTAGACGGCAACTCTGGTGCGCGGAAAAACGATGTCGGCGACGCGCCGTGGCTTGATCAGCAGCGGGACGTGCAGACGATAGCGCAGCCCTCTCGCGTGGAGTTCCTTACGCAAAGAGAGTTCGGCGCCGGTGCCCTTTTGCCGCACCCGAGCCATGCGGAGGCTCGCCTCATGCGACGAGGGGCTTACGCGCGACATCCGCGGTGCCTCCCTTCTTCGCCTGATCCGTCTGCACTCCGACGCCGAGATGCGTTATGATGCTTTGGCCGATCGCCTCACCGAGAGCGACGGGGACCGCATTGCCGATCATCCGGCCCAATGCTTTGAAATGGGTCGGGCCATCATCGGCCACGAAGGCATATTTCTTTGGAAAGCCTTGCAGGATTGCCCCTTCCCGCAAGGAGATCGCACGGTCCTGCTCGGGATGGCCGAAGCGGCCGTTGCCGAAACCATAGAATTGCGTAGTGATCGTCGGAGACGGGTCTTCCCAAGTCATACGCCCATAGACGCCCGGATAGGTACGGCCCGTTTCTCGCCGATGGCATTCAGCAACCAAGCGGTCGGGCCAATCACGCCACGTGCCACCGGGGCGGGAAGCCCGGATACGCTCCAGGTTCAAATCCGAAAGCCTGGACGTGACATGGAATGCATCATCGTCATGGACACTTCCCGCCCCGATGGCGGGCAGCTTTCCGATCGCATCCTTGACGGTCCGGGCCTTCTTGTGGGTAGGTGAGATCAGTTCGATGGGGCCGATCAAGCTCGCCAGAATGACCATGCGCCGCCTGGTTTGGGGCAACCCGTATTGGGTGCAATCCACGACGTTCTTCCAGACTTTATACCCCAGCCCCTGGAGGGTGGCGACGAAGTCGTCGAAGACGGCATGCTTCTCGACCAAGGGCACGTTCTCCATGGTCACGATGTCCGGGCGCACGGATTTTACGAGGCGCGCGAACTGATACAGCAAGGGCCAGCGTGGACTGGTGAGGGTGTCGTAGCGCTGTGAATAGGTCGAGAACGGTTGGCACGGCGCACACCCAGCCAGAATCCGGATCTTCGCATCGCCATACAGCTTGTTCAGATCCGCAGGCTTTACGCTCTTAATGTCCTTGGAGAGGAAGCGCGCGCCATTGTTTGTCTCGAACGGATAGCGACACGCCGTATCGACGTCGATGCCCGCGACGACCGGGACACCTGCTCGTATCAAGCCATGCGTCAGGCCGCCCGCACCGCAGAACAAGTCGATACACGCCACCTCGTTCATTTCTTCCCCCCCGAGACGGGGCTTTCCTTTTCCTGCGCATCCTTTTCAGACTGCGCGCCGCCTTCTTCAGATGCTTTTTCTGCCCTTACCCAGTCGTCGACTTCATCGGACTTGAATTTCCAGAGTCTTCCGACTTTGTGAGCAGGCATTTCTCTTTTTGCTATCCACCCGTAGATGGTGTCTTTACTCACCCCCAAGTAGCTCGCGATCTCGTCCACGGACATCCACCGATCAGACATGACGCACTTCCTCCGATCGACGCTCGCGCGCTGATCATCCCATAACCGAGGGCTCCAGTAAACCGGGTTTATTAGGGTTAGGGCTGACTTGGTCTGATTTATCCGGCACTTTCGGCCACTCGTCAGCCTCCAACAACGAGGCAATTTCCTCGCAGACACGGGTTACGGCGAGCTTCAGCGCCTCGTCGATGTGGACGTAGCCTTGCGTGACGCTTTGCGCGGCATGCCCAAGCAGCGCACGTATGGTCAATTCGGAGAAGCCGAGATCGCCAGCAACGCTGCCGAAGGTGTGCCGGAGGGTATGCGGCGTGACACCCTCGATGCCAACGGAGGCGCACAACCTCGTCAGACAAGCCTTTGCAGCCGTGAAATGCCCATCCCCGATGTCTGACGGGAAAATATATGGGCTTGCCTTTTGGATCGGCTGATAGGTCGCGAGCTTTGCTGCGGATGGGCCTATCGCGCGAATCTGATCATCGCTTTTCGTGTCTGGAAAGCTGACAAAACCTTTGTCGGCATGCAGCCATGCACGCTGAAGCCCCTGAGCTTCTGAAATCCGAAAGCCCGTGAGCAAAAGGAAGCGAACGACGGCAAGACCAGTTGAATTTTCACCATTGCGCTCGGCGTGACGCATTGCCGCACCGAGTTTTTTGATTTCTGCGACGGAAAGGCGCCGCTGTTTCTTCGAGCCAGCCAGCTTTCTGGCGCCCCTGCTCGGATGATCCGCGATCAGGTCCAGGCGGGTGCCATGACCAAGAATGCTCTGCAAGGTCGCCACGGTCCGGGCCGCGACGCCCGGGCCGCCGCTTGCGACACCGCCGCGTCCCGCACCTCTCGGTTTGGCCGTTTTTCCCGCCACGATGTCAGATTGCATGCCCTCGATGTCCACGACCTTCAACGTATGAACCAACCGCTTGCCCAGAAGGGGCTTGATATGCGTCTCAACTCTGCTCCTATCCATGGCCAGCGTTGATTTTTTGATCGGTCGATTGCGGCGGCCGAGTATTCGACCCGCTTCCGCTTCCCTGAGATACCAGTCGCAAAGATCGGCGACAGCGATCCGCTTCTGAGGCTCTTCGGAAATCTCCGCCGGATCGCTGCCTGCGGCAACGGCGCCGAGCTTGATCTTCGCCTCGTCGCGAGCATTTTCGACGGTCATCACCCCATAGCGGCCGAGATTGATCCGCCGGCTTTTGCCGCTCGCGTTTCGGTACTGGACGATGAAGGTCTTGATGCCGTTCCGCGTCACGCGCACCCCGAAGCCTTTCAATTCACCGTCCCAAAGGAAGGCTTGCTCGGTCGTCGGCGCCTCCAAGGCGTCTACGGCCTTTTTCGTCAATCTGGCCACGTCGTTGCCTCACCTCACAAATCTGCTTACATGAACTCCCTATAGCACCCATGTAAGCACTATGTAAGCAGGAAGGCGGCGATTTTAGGCATATCATGGCGGACAATGAACGGCATAACACTCCACAATTCACTGTTTTATCGTAGTTTTGGATATGAATGGATACTGTGGAGGATGACAATTTGGACCTTGCCAAGGTTGTGGTCGAGGGTTCGAATCCCTTCGCCCGCTCCAGTTTTTATCAGAAAATCAAAGGGTTGGCACGGCGGCTTTTCAGCCGTCGCCTTTGCTTTCGCGGCAAGATGCCACCGAGACACCACCGACAAGCCTGACCTCATCGTAGGCAAGTGTGTGATTTTCGCCTTCAGTCACGCCATCTCCGTTCCCAATCTTCAAACCGCGCCTGTCCGGTTGACGCACACACTGTGAATCGGCGTCCAACTTTGATCCCTCCGACAGCAACGATAAATATTGGAGATCGCGTTAAATTATTGCCGATTAACGGGGGGAAAATTTGAACGCCGATCTTTTCCGGTCCGAAGCATCATATTCGACGCGAAATCAGTTAGATGACGCTGGGTTGGCGGAGGTCAAAATTCGGCGCCGATTCACACGCGATCCAGGGAAAGGCCATGGCGCGAAAATCCTCACCGTCGCGGGCGGATTTTCGTCGACCTGCGGACGTTCGCCTTGATCAGGGCTGTGGCGATCGGATTGCTTCGGCGCCGCGGCTCAGCCGGCTTGGCGGAAGCGCTTTCCGGATTTCATTTCCAGCCAACGAGATCGATCACTGCCGACATGCCCGCATGACCGGTTCCTTCCGCGAGAACCTGTTCGCTTTCCTCGATCCCGATCCGCGTCAAGTCGGAAAATTCCCGCTCCAGCAAATCACGCGTGTAGAGATTTTCCAGCGCCCCGGGCCCGCCTGTGCCAAATTCCAGCTGTTTGGGAGCGTAGCCCACCAGGAGCAGCAGGCCGCCCCGCCTGAGCGACTTCTTCATGCCGCTCCATTTGCGCCGGCGCTGTTCCGGATTGGAGAACTGGGTGAAGACGTCCGCCACCACGTCGAAGGCGTCTTCCGGGAAGGCCCAGTCGTGGACATCGGCCAGCTCGAACGTCAAATGGACATTGCGCCGCGCCGCCAGAGCCTTGGCCTTCGCCTGGGCGGCCGGTGAAAACTCGACCGACAGGACGTCGAGCCCCTGTTCCGCCAGCCAGACGCCATTGCGACCCTCGCCATCCGCCAGGGCGAGGACGCGGCCGGATTTCGGCAGGAGGGCCTTCTTCGAGCCGAGAATGGCGTTGGGCGCTTCACCGAAGACATATTCCTTGACGCTGAAGCGCGTCTCCCAGCGTTCGAATTCGCTCATGAAGCAGCCATTCCATTTGGATTTCCAAAGCGACGACCTAGACGATTTTCGCAAGCGCCGCGACCGGCGATCGCATTCCCCGGCTGGCGCGCGCACCTTTTCGGCCTCTTGCGTTTTCGAAATAGCTTTTTCGCGCCCTCGCCGGTCGAGGCGAGGGCTGTCCCGGCTGTGCGATCGTCAGGCCGCGATCCGCGCGATGTCGCGTCGGGCGGCGGCGATTGCCTCGTCCCGGCGTTCATCGCCAAGCGCGATGCCTTCGGCGCGGATGAAGGTCACGTCTTCGATGCCGAAAAAGCCGAATACGCCGCGCAGGTAATTTTCCTGATGGTCGAGGAAGGCGATCGGGGTCTCGGGGCCATAATAGCCACCCCGCGAAGAGGCGACGATGATCCTTTTGCCGCCGGCAAGGCCAACGGGTCCGTTTTCGGTGTAGCGGAACGTCTTGCCAGCGACCGCCAGCCGATCGATCCAGGCCTTGAGCTGGCTGGGGATGGAAAAATTATACATGGGCGCGCCGATCACGACGATGTCCGCCGCCAGAAACTCGTCGAGCGCCGCCTGTCCCGCGGCGAGGTCGCGCTGGAGCGCCGGCGTATCCGTCGCGCCGCCCTGAGCCGCCGCGAGATGCGCGCCGGAGAGGTGGCCGACTGGTTCGGCGGCAAGGTCGCGATAGGTCGCTTTCGCTTCGGGATGGCGGCGCCTTTCGGCGGCGACGATTTCCGCCGAAATCAGGCGGCTCACCGAGCCCGGCCCGAGAATGCTGGAATCGACATGCAGGAGTTTCATGGTCTGGCCCTTTCGCCTGGATCGCGGAATCGCCTTCGGAGCCATGGGATGACCGCCTCGAACGCGACTGGACCGAAATCTGGCAAGGAGAGCGTCTGTCGAACAGACGAATAATTTCGGATAAATTATTCGACTTTCTTGAAAAGTCCGGATTTTAGATTTCCGCAACGCCAAAAGCGGCCTTGTCCCGGGCCCCGCGGGCGATGAATTGCCGCAGGAGCCAGGACGCGGCGGGGCCGGGCGGCGCGTCCCGGCGGTAGATCGCGGACAGGCTGATGGAGCTGCCGGGGAAATCCGGCATGGCGAGCCGCGTCAAGGCGCCGGAGGCGAGGTCCGCCTCGACCATGGCGAGCGGCATGTTGCCCCAGCCGATCCCTTCGCGCAGCAGCGCATGTTTGGCGCCGAGATCGGCCAGCCGCCATGTCCGCCGGCTCAGCACCCCGAAATCGCGGCCTTCGGTCAAAGCCGAGCGGTCGGTCAGCACCAGCTGGACATGATCGAGGCCGGCGCCCGGCGGAAGCGTTTCGAGGCGCGCCAACGGATGATCCGGCGCCGCGACCGGAACGAGTTCGACCGAACCGACGACAGTTCTTTCCAGTTCGTCGTGGGCGAAGGACAGCGGGCCGCTGACGCCGAACACGGCGCGGCGATCCATCACCAGGCTCGCCACCCCTCCCAGGGCCTCGATCGACAGGCGCAAGGTCACGGAGGGAAATTGCTCGCTGAAGGCGCGCAACAGGCTCGCGAGCCTTGCCGGCGGAACCATCACGTCGACGGCGAGGCGGACTTCGGCTTCGAGGCCGTCCAGCATGCCCTTGACCTTGGCGCGCAAGCCGTCGACGCCTTGGGCGACGCCGCGCGCTTCGGCCACGATGGCATGGCCCGCTTCGGTCAGGCGCGGCTTTTTGGTGCCCTCGCGTTCGAACAGGGCGAGGCCGAGTTGCGCCTCGAGATTGCCGACGCCATAGCTGACAACCGAAACGGCGCGATTCAGCTTGCGCGCGGCGCCGGCAAAACTTCCGGTCTCGACAACCGCGAGAAAGATTTGCAGCTGATCGAAGGTCGGGACGCCTGGGGCGCTCATTTCAATTTCCTTGAATAGAACGGAAAATATTATCCTAATAAACGGAAAAGTGGAAAGGGATTAAATCAGGCTCAAATCGCCGCGGCGCGCGCCGCCGCCCTTCTCAATCAGGGAGATCACCGTGGATCGCAGCCCAACTTTGACCGCTCGCGATGGCGAGGAGAACCAGTTGAAATGGCGTCAAGTCATTACCGATGGCCGGGGTCAGGTTTGGACGCCGATTCTTTCCGGTCTGAAGCGTCACATTCGACGTGAAATCAGTGAGATGACGCTTGGTTGGCGGCGGTGGAAATTCGGCGCCGATTCACAAACTCGGATAAGACGTCCAAATTCGCTTCGCTTAGCCGTCGCGCACCACGCCGGCCGTCCCGGTTTGAGGGCCGGGAAACCTTAGGACCGGACGCGCCCGGCGAGGAGGCAGTAAAAGGCGGCGGCGGCGCCCCCCGCCGGGACCGCCAGCGTGGGCGTCAGGTCGTCCCCAAAGCCGATGGCCGCGTTGAACAGGCTGAAAGCCCAGGAAATCGCGGCGCCGACGAGAAAAAAGGCGGAAGCGCTCGACAATCCGAACCAGCCGCAGAATTTGCGCGTCAGCCAGAGACTGGCGACGAGATCGGAGCCGACCGAGAACAGCGACCAGCCGAGGCGCAGCGGGATCAAGGCGGCGCCGCCGCGCGGCATGTGGAAGGTCAGGGCGACGACCGTCAGGGCGATGGACAGCGCGGCGAGATTGCCGGCGAGACGGTTCGACGCCACCGGCGCCCTTGCGGGGGAAACGTCAGCCTCCGATGGCGCGAACAGAACCGCGCGCTGATCCGGCGTCAGCGCGATTTCGTCGCGCGGAGCGATGGCCTGGGGACGCGGTGGCGCCGGGGGCGGCGCGCCGCGCCGGCCGAAGGATGCGGTCTTGGTCATGGCCGCACAATGCAGCGCGAAGATTTCCAAAAAATTGCCGGGAAAATTCGAACCCGCCCTTTCCGCGAAACAGACGACGGAACCGGGCGCGGATTCCGCCTTCCCTTTTTTTCGCCCGGCACTATGGTCGCGCGCCGAAACGCAATTGCATGGACGAAGATATGGGCTTCCTCGCCGACGCGCTCTCCCGGGTCAAACCTTCCGCCACCATCGCCGTCACCCAGAAGGCGCGGGAATTGCGGGCGCGGGGGCGCGAGATCATCAGCCTTTCGGTGGGCGAGCCGGATTTCGACACGCCGGACCATATCAAGGCGGCGGCGATCGAGGCCATCCGGCGCGGCGAGACCAAATATGGCCCGGTGGCCGGGATTCTGCCGCTGCGCGAGGCGATTGTCCGCAAATTCCAGCGCGAGAACGGGCTCGATTACAAGGTTTCGCAATGCATCGTCGGCACGGGCGGCAAGCAGATCCTGTTCAACGCCCTGATGGCGAGCCTCAATCCCGGCGACGAGGTGATCATTTCCGCGCCCTACTGGGTGTCCTATCCGGAAATCGTCGCTCTGTGCGGCGGCAACGCGGTCATCGTCGGGACCAAAGCGGAACACGCCTACAAGCTCCAGCCGGAAACGCTGGAAAAGGCGATCACGCCCCGGACCAAATGGGTGATCGTCAATTCGCCGTCGAATCCGTCCGGCGCCGCTTATTCGCGCGACGAGCTGAAGGCCTTGACCGATGTCCTGCTCCGCCATCCGCAAGTGTGGCTGCTGACCGACGACATTTACGAACATCTGGTCTATGGCGATTTCGTCCATGCGACGCCGGCCCAGGTCGAGCCGGCGCTTTACCATCGAACCTTGACCATGAACGGCGTGTCCAAGGCCTATGCCATGACCGGCTGGCGCATCGGCTATGCGGCGGGGCCGGAAAAACTGATCCGCGCCATGGACATGATCCAGGGCCAGCAGACTTCCGGCGCCTGTTCGATCGCGCAGTGGGCGGCGGTCGAGGCGCTCGACGGCCCGCAGGATTTCATTGCCGAGAGCCGGAAAGTGTTCGAGGGCCGGCGCGATCTGGTGGTCTCCATGCTCAACCAGGCGCAATATCTCTCCGCCCATCGGCCGGAAGGCGCCTTTTATGTCTATCCGTCCTGCGCCGAGGCTCTGGGCAAGACCTCCGTGGGCGGCCGGACAATCGAGAGCGACGTCGATTTCGTGACCGCCCTTCTGGAAGAGCAGGGCGTCGCCGTGGTCCAGGGCTCGGCCTTCGGCATGGGGCCGAATTTCCGCGTCAGCTACGCGACCTCCAACGAGGCCCTTGCCAAGGCCTGCGGAAAAATCCAGGTTTTTTGCGCGGGGCTGCGTTGAAATTTTTCTGGAGACGGGCATGCGGTTGAAGCTTCTGAAATTTCTTCTGGTTGTTGGTCTGGGCGGCCTCGGCGCGGTCCGAATCGGTCCGGCGCTGGCCGCGAACATCGTTCCCGGCGAGGATTACAAGGACCTGCGCGGGCAATTGCTGGCCGAGGGCTGGAGGCCCGAGACGGGCTATGGCCAGAAACTTTCCAACGGCAAGCCATTTCACCGTTTTCCGGAAGTCCTGTGCGGCATGGACCGCTGTCGGGCCAAATGGCACGATTCCCATGGCGCCGAGCGCGCGATCATGCTCCAGCGCGGCGGGTTGAACGACCCCTATGCCGTCATCAGCGCGGAATAATCGGCTTTCAGCTCATTTCCGCCAGCAGCGCCGCGGCCAGAATCAGCGCCGCGACCAGCAGGCTTGGGTAATAGCCCCATTGCGTGGCATGGGGCCAGGTCGGCAGAACCGCGAAAAAACAGACAATCAGCAGCGCGATCACAATGGTTGCGGGCGACATGGCCGCCTCCCTCCGCGCATTTTTTTTACCGACGCTCAACGCGCAAGACGGGCGAAGGTTCCGGCGCGTCGCTGATCACGAAAATATCTCAAGGACTTGCGTGCGGCGCCGCAGAGAAATGACGCGCTGCAAAAATTTCGCCTTGACATTTTGTGCGACGCAACATAACTTATGAACCGTAGCGCAAGCGGTGCTTGTGCTGCAGCCCTCCTTGGGCGTTTCCTCCCTAGACTTGGGCCGCTGGTTTATCCGGCGGCCTTTTTTCTTGCGCGGATCATAAGTCGGCGAGCGTCGCGAGGAGCCGCTCCGGCGGCAGATCGAAATATTCGTCGGGCGCGCGCGAGCGGTTGATCCAGACCGCGTGGAAGCCGAACCGCGCCGCGCCGGCGACATCCCAGCGGTTGGAGGATTGGAACGAGACCTGATTCGGCGTCACGCCATAGCGCGCGCCGACCAAAGCATAGATTTCCGGCGCGGTCTTGTAGCGGCCGGCAGGCTCGGCGGACAGGGACTCCTCCAGAAGATCCCGCAATCCCGCCGAGGCGACGGCGCGGGCGAGGGCCGCCGGCCGTCCGTTGGACAGGATCACGCATTTCGCGCCTTGTTCCCGCAAGCGCCGCAACGCCGGAGCGGCGTCGGGAAAGGCGTCCAGCGTCTCATAGGCCGCCAGCAGTTTTTCGCGCGCTTCCGCCGAAACGCCGCCACAAAGCGCGGCGGCGAAATCGAGCGCATCCTCGGTCAGGGCGTCGAAATCACGCCAGGCGTCCATCAGGCTGCGCGTCCAGGTGTATTCCAGCTGTTTCGCGCGCCAGATTTCGGAGAGCCTTTCCGCCTGTTCGCCGACGAGGCCGCGATGGCGCGCGACCGCCGAATGGACATCGAACAAAGTGCCGTAAGCGTCGAAGACATAGAGCGGAAAGGTCATGACCGCCTCCTTGCGCCGGAAAGTCTATCACCTTGCGAGCACGACGGCCCAGCCCGGAACGTCTGCGCCGCGGTCCTTGCGCGTCGCGGCGGCCGAGAAGATCCGGACGCCGAGGCCCGCTTTGGCCGCGCAGTCCCGCACATAGGTTTCGGAATGGGCGAAGCGCAGGTCGTCGCCAACCCGGAAACCCGCGCCCTCGGCAAGGCTTTGCGTGGTGAAGGCGAACAGTCCGCTCGGGATGAGAACGCGCGCGACGGCGGCGAAAACGGGGCCGAGATCGCCGATATAGACGAAAACATCGGCGGCGACGACGAGATCGGCGCTTTCCGCCGGCTCTTCCGCGAGGAAATCCAGCAGGTCGGCGGCGACGAGGCGGTCATAGAGGTTCTTGGCGCGCGCCTTGGCGACCATCGCCGGCGCGAGATCGACGCCCGTCATGCTGGCCGCCTTGGCGCGGAAAGTTTCGCCGGCGAGGCCCGCGCCGCAGCCAAGATCGAGCATATGGGCCAAGGCGCGCCCCGGCGCCGCCTGTTCGACCGCGTCGCGCAGGATTTGCGGGCCGCGATAGGCCAAAACTTCGGTCAGATGGCGATCGAATTTTTCCGCATATTGGTCGAACAGGGTTTTTACATAGGCGCGCGGCGCCTGCGCCGGGCTTTGGCCGGAAAGGCGGGCGAGGCGCAGGGCCGCGCCGGCGGAATCCGCGGGGTCGCGCGCCAGCGCCTCGCGGAAGGCGTCCGCCGCCTCGGCGCCGCGGCCGAGCCCTTCGAGCGATTCGCCCAGCCCGAACCAGGCCGGCGCCCAATGCGGCGCCAGATCGAGGACCTGGCCGAACAGGTCGCGCGCGGCCTCGAAATCGCGCGATTGCGCGGCGCCCAGCGCCCAATGATAGCGGCGGTCGGCGGCGAGGTCGCCGGAAGAGCCGGTCGGCGTCATGCGTTTCAAACCGTCGGATGGAAGCCAGGCCCCGAGCAGGCCATAATTTGTTCAGATAACATTCAGCGTCTTGTGGCTAGCCTGTCTTCAACCTGCATTCGCGCGGCGGCGCAACCTTTTTGTAAGGAGCAAAAAATGTCCATCCCTGTGAAAAAGATCGTGATCGGCGCCGTCGCCGCGCTTTCACTGAGTTCCGCCTTCTCGTCGCCCGCCTCGGCCTGGTGCAACGGCTGGGGCTGCGGCGGCGGCAACGCCGGCGGGGCGGCCGCGGCCGGACTGATCGGCGGCCTGGCGCTCGGCGCGGTGGCGGCCAGCGCGGCCCAGCCCCGTTATTATTACGCCGAGCCGGTCTACGGCGGCGGCTGCTGGATCGAACGCCGCCCGGTCTATGACGAATGGGGCAATTTCATCGGCCGCCGCCGCGTCCGCATCTGCGAGTAAGGCGGCGCCTTTCTCCAACGCCTCATGGAAGCCCCGCTCGCGCGGGGCTTTTTGCGTTCAGTGCGAAAAGAGCGTCGGCGTGGTCAGACGCTGGAGCAGGCGGCGCGCGACGCCGCCGTTCGAGGGGAGATCGTCGCCTCCGCCGAAGGCGCCGACCACCACCAGATCGGCGCCGTGATCGGCGGCGCGGTTGAGCAGCGCGTCCATCAGGTCGGCGCCGCCCAGCGGCAATTGTTCGGCATGGGCGCAGATCTTGTGGGCGGCGAGATGGGCCACGGTGAAATTCAGTGACTCGTTCTGCGCCGCCAGGACCTGCGCGTCGTCGCCGCCGGAAAAGCCCACGATCAGGGCCTCGACCCGCGGCGCCACCAGCGCAACGCCATGGGTCAGGGCGCGCGAGCAGGAGGCCGAATCCGCCCAGGCGAAGATCGGACGTTTACCGATGGTCCTGAACTCCCCGGCGTCGGGCAGAACGAGGACTGGCCGGCCGGAATGGAGGATCAGTTGCTCGGCGAGATCGGCCGGGACGAGACCGTTTTCCACGCCGCGCCGCCCGAGGACGATCATGTCGAAATGGCGCGCGATCTCCGTCGCGCGGCGGAGGATGCCCTTTTCCTCACCGCGCCCGAGGTCGATCCATTCGGCGTCGAGTTTGGCCGCCGCCGCGAGAAAATCGGCGCGGCTGGCTTGCGCCGCCTCGGCCCGCGCCCCGATTTGCGCGAACAGGCCGGTGAGTTTCGCGCCCTTGGCGCGGGCGAGGTCGGCGGCGACCTTCAGGCGGACCTTCGATCTTTCGCCGCTGTCGAGATGGACGAGCAGGGAGCTGAGGGGCATGGGCGTTTTCCGTCCGGAAGAATGTTCAGGCTATTTTTGCAGGAAGGGGTTGTGCGCCTTCTCGGCGCCGATGGTGCTCATCGGCCCGTGGCCGCTGATGAAGGTCATGCCGTCGTCGAGCGTCAGCAGCTTTTGTTCGATCGAGCGCATCAGTGCGGCGTAATCGCCGCCCGGCAGGTCGGCGCGGCCGATCGAATTCTGGAACAGCACGTCGCCGACGAGGCAGAATTGCATCGGCTCGTTGACGAAGATGACGCTGCCAGGCGTATGGCCGGGGCAATGGCGGACATCGAGCCGGGCCTCGCCGAAGGCGACGGAATCGCCCTCGTCCAGCCAGCGGTCGGGTGTGACGTTCCGGCAGGGAAAGCCGAACATTTTCGCGGCGGTTTCCAGATTGTCGAGCAGGAACTTGTCGCCGATCTGCGGCCCTTCGATGGGGACGCCGAGTGCGTCGCGCAGTTCGGCGGCGCCGCCGGCATGGTCGGCGTGGCCGTGGGTCAACAGGATTTTTTCGACGCCGGCGCCGGTCTGCTCGATGGCGCGGCGGATCAAAGGCACGTCGCCGCCGGGATCGACCACCGCGGCTTTCCTGGTCGCCTCGCAGATCAGGATGGTGCAGTTCTGCTGAAAGGGGGTGACGGGAACGATGGCGACCTTGATCCGCGACATGAACATCTCCCGGGCGGACGGCCATCCTAGCCCGACCCGGCTCGCGCCGCCAGAGGATGGGCATTTTCATCCTTGTGCAAACTAGTCTTTGCATTAATGCGCAAAGCGGTTGCAGGGGCCTGATCGGCATCCACACCAGTTTATTGTTGTTTTTCAGGTATTTGTTCCGGAATAGCGAGGGCTTTCGTCGCGGGCCGGGCGCCCTTCGGGGTGAGACGACATGCCGCAGGCCTTGCAACTTAAGAACGAGGGCGCTCGGGCGTAAGGTCGTTTGCCGAGGCAATAGGTTTCACGTAAACTTTCGGTTTGTCGCTCGGGACTTTCCCGGTTTGCGCGCCGTCCGGCCGGCGGGCGGCGCCCGGCGGCGGGACGGCGGGGCAAGGCAATGAACCAATACGCCTATCACTTCTACGAGATGGTCCATCTGGCCATGGCGCCGGCGCGCGCGCTGTCCGACATGACCCGGCTGACCTTCAAGAGCCCGTTCAATCCGCTGTCCTACACGCCGATGGGCCGCAATCTCGCGGCGTCGGCGGAATTGTTCGAGCGCATGACCCGCCGTTACGGCAAGCCGGCCTTCGGCCTGGAAAAGACCACGATCGGCGGCGAGGAGATCGCGGTCGAAGAGGACATCGTCTGGATCAGGCCGTTCTGCCAGCTCCTGCATTTCCGGCGTCATCTGCCCGCCCATGCGCCGCGCCAGTCGCGCCTGCTGATCGTCGCGCCCATGTCGGGCCATTATGCGACACTGCTGCGCGGCACGGTCGAAACCTTCCTGCCGACCCATGACGTCTATATCACCGACTGGGTGGACGCTCGCCTGGTTCCGCTTGCGGTCGGACGTTTCGACCTCGACGACTACATCGACTACATCGTCGGAATCTGCGATTTCCTCAATGTTCCGGGGGCGGCGCCGGTTCATGTCCTAGCCGTCTGTCAGCCGTCCGTTCCGGTCATGGCGGCGGTCGCGCGGATGGAGGCGCAGGACAGCCCCCACACGCCGGCTTCGATGACCCTGATGGGTGGGCCGATCGACACGAGGCGCAGTCCGACCGCGGTCAACAAACTGGCCGAAAAGCGCGGACCGGACTGGTTCCGGCGCAATTGCATCCATGTCGCGCCCTTCCCCTATCCGGGCGCGGGCCGCGAGGTCTATCCGGGCTTCCTCCAGCTTTCCGGCTTCATGGCGATGAATTTCGACCGCCACGTCAACGCCCATCTCGACATGTTCAACCACCTCGTCAAGGGCGACGGCGATTCGGCCGAGAAGCATCGCGATTTCTACGACGAATATCTGGCGGTGATGGACCTGACCGCCGAATTCTATCTCCAGACCATCGACGCGGTCTTCGTCCATCACGATCTGCCGCGCGGCACGATGAAGCATCGGGGCGAGACGGTCGATCCCGGCGCCATCCGCCACGTCGGCCTGATGACCGTCGAGGGCGAGAAGGACGACATTTCCGGCGTCGGCCAGACCGAGGCCGCGCAGGATCTCTGCGTCAATCTTCCCGACGGCCTGCGGATGCATTATCTGCAGAAGGACGTCGGCCATTACGGCGTGTTCAACGGCTCGCGCTTCCGCAAGGAGATCGCTCCGCGCATCTGCGCTTTTCACGCCCAGGTCGAAGCCTTCGGCGCTCATGCGCCGGAAGGCGTCAGCCCGGCGCCGGCGCCGCGGCGGCGGCCCGCCACTGGGCAAGAAGGGCGCGCAAAGTCGCCGGCTTGAGCGGCTTGTTGATCACCGTCACGTCCTTTTCCCGCGCCCGCGCCCGCATGTCCGGCGAGCGGTCGGCGGTGATCAGGGCGGCGGGCAGCGCGGCGCCGAAGCGCCAGCGCAAGGCGATGATGGCGTCCACGCCGTCGCCCTCGTCGAGGTGGTAATCGGCGAGGAGCGCGTCGGGCGTCCGATTCTGGCGCGCCAGTTCCGCGGCGGCCTCGCGCTGGCTGGCCGCGACGATCGGGACGCAGCCCCAGGACGACAGCAGCGCGCGCATCCCGTCCACGATGAATTTGTCGTTGTCGATGGCGACCACGACCATGCCGGCAAGCGGCGACTGGCGCGGCGCGACGGCGGGGGCGTCGTGTGACCGCGCCTGCGGCGCGGTCACGCCGAGCGGCGCCGTGACGGTGAAGACCGAGCCCTTGCCGAGCCTCGATCGCAGCGTCAGCGGATGGTCGAGCACGCGGGCCATGCGCTCGACGATGGATAGGCCGAGGCCAAGGCCGGGCTCGGCGGCGCCGGCGTCGAGCCGCTCGAATTCGCGAAACACGCTTTTCTGCTTGTCCAGCGGAATCCCCAGGCCCGTGTCCCAGACCTCGAACCGCAGCTTGCCGCGCAGACGGCGCGCGCCGACCAGGACCCGGCCGGAGCGGGTGTATTTGATCGCGTTGGAGACGAGGTTCTGCAACAGCCGGCGCAGCAGCAGGCGGTCAGAGCGCACGGAAAGCGAGCAGGGCGCGAAGGTGAGCTTCAACTGCTTTTTCTCGGCCAGCGGCGCGAATTCGATCCTGAGCTGGTTGAACAGGTCGGCGACCGGGAAGGAGCTGAGTTCGACCTTCATCGCGCCGGCGTCGAGACGCGAGATTTCGAGCAAGGCGGAGAAAATGTCTTCCACCGCTTCGAGCGCCGAATCGACATTATGCGCCAGCCCGCCGGTTTCCGAGGAGGGCGCGCCGGCGGCGGCGCGCTGCATCATGGTCGCGGCATAGAGCCGCGCGGCGTTGAGCGGCTGGAGAATGTCGTGGCCGGCGGCGGCGAGGAACCGGGTCTTCGAAATATTGGCGTGTTCGGCCTCCGCCTTGGCGCGCGCCAGCTCCTTGTTGAGCTGGGTCAGCTCCTCGGTGCGCTCGCGCACCCGCCGCTCCAGGTTTTCCTTGGCGGCTTCCAGCGCCTGTTCGGCGGCGAATTGATCGGTGACGTCGGTATAGGTGACGACGAGACCGCCATCGGGCAGGCGCGCCGAGCGGGTCTCGATCGCCTTGCCGGAGGTCGCGAGCCTGATGCGGAACGGCTCGGAATTGGTCAGGCGCTCCAGGCGGGCGACGACCAGTTCGTCCACCGGGCCTTCGCCGTAAAGACCGCGCTCGGCGTTGAGGCGCAGGATGTCGTCGAGCGCCACGCCGTTGCGCGCATGATCCGCGGGCAGGCCGAACATATCGCGGAATTCGCGGTTCCAGCAGGTCAGGCGGAGGTCGGCGTCGAAAACGGAAATGCCCTGGCGGGTGAAATCCAGCGCGTGCTGGAGCATTTCGCGATTGTAGAGCAAAGCGGCGGAGGCGTCGTCCAGCAGCCGCAGCGCGGCGGCGCCGGAGACATTGCGCCGCCGAAGCAGCAGCGACAGCACCAGCCGCGCGGAGGCCGCGCCGATCGCCGAGGCGAGCAGATGCTCCGCGATCCGCAGCAACTGAATGTCGGCCTCGGCCTGAGGGTCGTAGGTCTGGCCGCGGCCGGCAAAAAAGGACTCGAAGACCTCGCGGGTGCGCGGCGCGCCGAGATAGCGCGCGACCGTCGCCTCGACCTCGGCGCTTTGGACGCTGGCGCGCCATAGCCGGAAGGCCTGGGCCATGGGCGCGGCGTCCTTGCTGACGAAAATATCGGCCTGGAGGCGTTCGATCGGGGTCGGCTGCCGCGCGAGCGAAAAGACGGCATAGGCGAGGCTGTTGCCGAGCAGGCTCCAGAACACGCCATGGACCACCGTGGTCATTTGCGCGTCATAGGCGACGGGATGATTGGAGAGGCCGGCGTCGATCGACGGCGCGAGCAGGATGAAGCTCCAGATGGCGAGCCCGGTGATCAGTCCGGCTATGGCCCCGAGCGAGGTGCCGCGCCGCCAGGACAGGGCGCCGACGAAGGCCGGGCCGAATTGCGCGACGCAGGCGAAGGAGAGAATGCCGATCGAGGCGAGATGGGCTTCGCCGATGAGGCGGTAATAGGCGAAGGCCAGAACCAGGACGACCAGGATGGCGGCGCGCCGCACCCGCAGGATCAGCCGGCCGGCCTCGCCCTCCACGGAAGGCCGCGCGCCGCCGCCAGGCCAGCGCCCCGCCCGCAGCAGCAGCGGCAGGACCAGATTGTTCGACGCCATGATCGAGAGCGCCACCGACTCCACCACCACCATGGCGGTGGCCGCCGACAGGCCGCCGATCATCGCGACAAAGGCGACGAGCCCATTGCCGGCGGCGAGCGGCAGCGCCATGACCGTGATGTCGCGGTCGATCGCATGGGGGAGCATGAGGAGGCCGGCGAGGGCAAGCGGAACGACGAAGAAATTGATCGCGAGCAGGTAGAGCGGAAAGACGACGGCCGCGGTCTTGATGTCGTTTTCGCTGTGGTTCTCGACAATGGCGACATGGAATTGCCGCGGCAGGAACAATATGGCGCCGCTGGAGAGAAGGGTCAGCGTGATCCAGACCGAGGGATTGGGCGCGAAGGCGAGCGCCGGCCAGACTCCCGGCGCGGCGGCGGCGCGGTGGAACAGGTCGCTCAAGCCCCCGAACATGCCCCAGACCACGAAGGCGCCGACGATGAGGAAGGCGAGAAGCTTGGCGACGGATTCGGCGGCGATGGTCGCCATCAGGCCGTTCTGGCGCTCGCCGGCCTCGACCCGCCGCGTGCCGAAGGCCATGGCGAACAGGGCGAGCAGGAGCGCGACCGTGAAGGTCAGCCGATCCGGCCATTCCGGCGCCGGGGCGAGCGGCGCCGAAGGCCTGAACCCGATCATCAGCGTCGCCGAAATCGCCTTGAGCTGCAAAGCGATATAGGGCACGACGCCGATCGCGGCGATCACTGTCGCCACCGCCGCCACGGCTTCCGACTTGCCGTAGCGGGCGGCGAGAAAATCGGCGATCGAGGTGATGTTCTGCGCCCGCGCGATGCGCGCGACCCGCGCCACCAGCGGCCAGCCGAAGCCGAAGACCAGCATCGGCCCGATATAGATCGGGAGAAAATCGAGGCCGTTGGTCGAGGCGAGCCCGACCGAGCCGAAAAAGGTCCATGACGTGCAGTACACGCCCAGGCCGAGCACATAAACGATGCGCCGGGTCCTTTCGCCGGAAAAGCGCGCGGCGTGCCGGTCGCCCTGGATGGCCAGGACGAGCAGGCCGAGAAAATAGATCAAGGTCGCGGAAAGGTTGATCCAGCTCAACGTCCTGTCGCTTCCGTCACGCGCGTCCCCGGGGTAGCGGTCTTCACAAAGGATTGACCATGCCGCTCGCCCCGGCCTAACCTCGCTCTCGCGCGATATTGCGAGGACACAGCCGGGGCTACGCCATGTTAGAAGATTTTAAAAAATTCGCCATGCGCGGCAATGCGCTCGATCTCGCGGTCGGCGTGATCATCGGCGCCGCTTTCAGCAAGATCATCAGCTCGCTGGTCGACGACATCATCATGCCGGTGATCGGCGCGATCACGCCCGGCGGCCTCGATTTCTCCAACTATTATATCGCGCTCAGCTCGAAACTCGCCGATCATCCGGCCTATGCCGACGCCAGGAAGATCGGCGCGGCTTTCGGATACGGCGCCTTCATCACCGCGGCGCTGAATTTCCTGATCATCGCCTTCGCCTTGTTCCTGATGATTCGCGGCATCAACAAGCTTCTGGCCAAGAAGGACGAGGCGCCCGCCGCGCCCGCCGCGCCGCCGCGCAATGAAGTGCTGCTGGAGGAAATCCGCGACATTCTCGCGAATAAGGACGGCCTCAAAGCCTGACGCGCGCCGCCTGGGGCGGCGTGCGAAAAGCGGACGCCGGTTGTTTGCTTGCGCGGCCCTTCGTTCAGCAAGGCGCAGGGCAATGACGATGAGGAATTCAGGAGGCGGGCGTCAACGCGCCGAAGCCGAAGCGTCGGAGCACCAGGTGCGCCCGGGCGAGGTAGGCGCGCTTCTGATCGTCGGACCAGCTTAGAGAGTCGGTTGGCTGGTCGCCGCGCGCAAGCAGCAGCACGGTTTTGCCGCGCACAATTGAAGCGCGGCCATCCGCGGTCTTTTCCCAACCAGCGCGGGAAAGCGCGTCGAGCAGTTGTTGAGGCGGGTGGCCGGGCGCGTGGTGGATGGCGAGTTGGAAGGCGTTGGAGCGAGGATCGGGCTTCAGGTTGACATCGACGTTGATCGTCATGCGTTTTCTCCCCGGTGCGGCATGGCGCGCGGTTGGCGCATGTCGCCTCCGACAGTGACCGGTTGGTTCTGTCGAATTGATTGTTTTTTGGATTGCGGGGAAAAGAGACTCGTCATTCGAACGCCAGAGTCAATAAGGTCGCTCGCCAGCATTTGCGGCAGTTTGCAATTAGCTTTTGAATTTCCTGGCATAAAAATTTTCGTGAGCGGAGCGTCCAACGCCTTCCCGCAACCCCGCGGACCCATTCGCCGTTTTTTCCGCGGGCTTCCGCCGTAATTTCGTCCAAGTCGAACGGTCACGGCGCCATGGACATGAAAAAAATGAAGCGACAACTCTTCCTGCTCCGCCACGCAAAATCCGCATGGGATGACCCGTCGATTCCCGATCACGACCGCCCGTTGAACAAGCGCGGGAGGAAAGCCGCCGCAGCCATGCGGCGCTACATTCGATCCGCGGGAATTTCTCCGGATCTGGTATGGGTGTCGAGCGCCAGGCGAACTTTGCAGACGCTGGAAGCGCTCGCGCCGTGGCGCCAGCCGACGAAGGTGGAGATCAAGGAAGCGCTTTATCTTGCGCCACCGGCAAAAATCCTGGGACTGGTGCGCGGCCTCCCGGCCTTGTCGCGAGCCGTGCTCCTGATCGGCCATAATCCCGGCTTGCAGGAATTCGGCAAACTTCTCGCCGAGGGAAGCGACGACGCGATTGCGCGGCGATTGGCTGAAGCCTTTCCGACCGGAGCTATCGCGCAATTCGAGATCGGCTGCCTTTGGTCGCAAGTTGAAGGAGGGTCGGGAAAGCTGACGCGCTTTGTCACGCCACGGGAACTGAAACCGCCTGCCTGAAATTTGCGGCGGAGGAAATGCCCGAGGCCACGCCTCGACGCGCAATGAATGGACAGGTCTCGTCACTCCGGCCGATTTCAAGCCCTGAACCGGCCTTCGCGTTACTCCCGGTTTCCGCCCGCGAGGGCCACCCATCCGCGAAAATCACGCGCTGGATTTCAAGCGCTTGGCGCGCTGTCGCGGAGGGGCCGCGCCGAGCCAGTCGGCGACATCCGGCCACAGCGAGTCCAGCATCCGGCGGCCGAGAAACAGATCGAGATGGCCGCCGGGAACGATTTTCTTTCTCACCTCCGCCGGCGGCGTTCCCACCAGACGGGCGCAGGCGAGGGTTTGCTCCGGCGCGGCGATGTCGTCGCCCTCGGCCGCGATCAGATAGAGCGGGCCCGTCACGGCGCGCAGGTCGATCCTTTTGCCCAGAGCGACGAATTCGCCGCGCGCGAGTTCGTTACGCTTGTACAGTTTCTCGACCGTTTCGAGATAATAGGCGCCCGGCAGGTCGAGCGGCGCGCCGCTCCAGGCGCGGAACATCGCGAGGCGATCGGCGAAAGCCGGCGAATCGAGCGGAAGATCGCTTTGCAGCAGCGCATGGATCCGCGCGTCGTTTTGCGCCTCCAGATCCCAGAATCGCTGAGCCTCTTCGCCGCGCGCCAGGCCTCCGCCAAGCCGAACCAGTTCCTCGAAAGTTTCAACCGGCGTCGCGCGGGCGAGCGCCGAAAAGGGCGTCTCTCCGGCCTCGGTGTCGATCGGGGCGGCGGCGATGACCAGCCTGCCGGCCCTGCGCGGGAAGCGCGCCGCGAAGAGCAGGCCGAGCCAGCCGCCCTGGCACAGGCCGACGACATCGCAGCGCCCGCCGATTTCATCGACCATGACGACGAGATCGGCGAGATAATCGTCGATGCCGCGAAAGATCTGGTCTTCGCGCGCGGAAAGCCATTCGACGAGATAGAGCGGGCGGTTGGCGCCGCTCAAGCGCGCCATCAGGCTGTGGCCTTCGGCGAGATCGGCGATCCGCGCGTCATGCAGGGCGAAGGGCGCGCAAACCAGGATCGGCGTCGCCGCGCTCTTGGCGCCCGGGCGATCGAAGCGCCGCAGCCGCGCCGTGGGAAGCTTGAGCGCCACCTCATTGGGGCTGGCCCAGACGGGCTCGGGGCGCGGCGGCGGCGGGCGAAAGCCCGCCATCATCGTGCGGGCGAAAGCCAGGCCGGCTTCGGCGGCGAAAAATCCCGGCCAGACAAGCCTGGTCCAATCGAAGCCCTGATCCCCGCCGCGCGCCATCGCGCCATTTTGCCATGAAATGCGGCAAAAGGGCGATGCCTTTGCGGCAGACCGCGCAATTGGCCTAAGGCGCCGGTCAGCCGCGCTTGCCGGCGACCGGCAGGCGAGGCTAAATTTTGCTCAGGCGCACGGGATTTAAAGAACGCGCGACAGGGAGACGTCTTGTTCAATCGCTTTTCGCGGCCTCTTGAGCGCGGGCTGATGGCGGCGGCGGCCGCCGCGGCGGGCCTTTTGCTGTTTTCGCCCGCGGCGCCGGCGGCGCCGGCGGCGGACGCCGCGTCGCCCGTCCAGATGTTCAAGATCGGTTATCTGCGCCGGGCGGAGCCGGGAACGGCGATTTCGCGCCTGGAAATGCCCGCCGAAAACAATGGCGAGGCGGGCGCCCTGGTCGGGCTCGACGACGACAACGACACGGGCGAATTTCTGGGCCAGAAATTCACCTTGGTTTCTCGACGCCTGAAAGCCGGCGAGGACGCGGCCAAGACCTTGGACGATCTGGCGGGGCAGGGCGTGAATTTCGTGGTCGCTGACCTTGCCGAGGGCGCCCTGGTCGCCGCCGCCGACAGTCCCGCCGCCGCGAAAATGCTGATCTTCAATGTCGGCGCGCCCGACGACAGCCTGCGCCAGGAGTCCTGCCGCGCCAATGTCGTTCACGTCGCTCCGAGCCGGGCGATGCTCGCCGACGCCCTCGCGCAATATCTGATCTGGAAGCAATGGCGGAAATGGTTCCTGGTGGTCGGCTCCCATCCTGAGGACAAGTTGTGGGCCGACGACCTTAAGCGGTCCGGCGCGCGCTTCGGCGCAAAAATCGTCGCGGAACGTGTGTTCGAGGATCGCGGCGGCGCGCGGCAATCCGACAGCGGCGTCGCCCTGATCCAGAAACAGATCCCCGCCTTCACCCAGGGCGCGCCGGCTTACGACATATTGCTGGCGGCCGATGAAAGCGCGGTCTTCGCCGATTATCTGCCGTATCGCACCTGGGACCCGCGTCCGGTCGCCGGCTCGGCGGGGCTGGTTCCGACCTCCTGGGATCCCTCCAGCGAGAGCTGGGGCGCGGAGCAGTTGCAGCGGCGGTTCGAGCGCAAATTCAGCCGCCGCATGACCGCGCTCGACATGAACGCCTGGACGGCGGCGCGGATGATCGGCGAGGCGGCAGCCCACGGCGCGGCGGGCGACGCCGCGGCGATGAAGGCCTTCTTCCTGTCGAAGGATTTCGCGCTCGCCGCCTTCAAGGGCCAGAAACTCACCCTGCGCGACTGGAACCTGCAACTGCGCCAGCCGATCCTACTCTCCGACGGCCGCAATGTCGTCTCCGTCTCGCCGCAGGAAGGCTTTTTGCACCAGTTCTCGGAACTGGACACGCTGGGTTATGACCGGCCGGAGTCGAAATGCCATTTCAAGTGAAATCCCTCGCGCTCGCTCTTGCCGCCTTCGCCGCTTCCGCGCCCGCTCTCGTCGTGTCGGGCGCCGTGGCGCCCGCTTTTGCCTTCGACGCCTTCGTCACCAACGAGAAGGGCGACAGCGTCACGGTGATCGACCTCGACAGCCTGAAGGTGAAGGCGACCATTCCGCTCGCCCAGCGCCCGCGCGGCATCGCGGTGAGCCCCGATAACCGGAAAATCTATGTCGCTCTCGGCGATTCCGATCAAATAGCGATCATCGACCCGCAGAAGCTCGCGGTGATCGAGGAATTCCCCGCCGGGCGCGATCCCGAGCGGGTCGATGTCTCGCCCGACGGCAAGACGCTTTACGTGACCAACGAGGACAGCAATTTCCTGACCTTCTTCGACGCCGAAAGCAAGGCGCGGCTGGGCGGGGTGCGGGTCGGGGTCGAACCCGAAGGACTGGCGGTCAGCCCCGACGGCAAGCTGGTGGTCGCCACCACCGAAACCACCAATATGGTCCATTTCGTCGACGCCGCGACCCGCAGGACGCTGGCCAATGTGCTGGTGGATTCGCGCCCGCGCATGGCCGTTTTCACCCCGGACGGGAGCGAGGTCTGGGTCTCGGCGGAAATCGGCGGCGACGTGGTGGTTCTCGACGCCGCGACCCGCAAGATCAAGGACCGGGTGAAATTTGACATTCCCGGCCTGCGCTCGGAAAACATCCAGCCTGTCGGCATCACCATGTCGCGCGACGGAAAACTCGCCTTCGTCTCTCTCGGTCCCGCCAACCGCGTCGCCGTGGTGGACGTGAAGACACGGGAGGTCCAGAAAGTTCTTCTGGTCGGGCAGAGAGTGTGGCACGCGGCGCTGACGCCGGACCAGAAATATCTGGTGACCGCCAATGGCGTGACCAATGACGTGTCGGTGGTCGACGTGGCGTCGCTCAAGGTGGTCAAATCGATCCAGGTCGGGGAATCGCCTTGGGAAGCAGCGATTCCCGGGCCGCCGAAGCCATGACGAAAGGGCGCCCATGAGCGAGACCCCGCCCGCCCTGGAAATTTCCGGCGTCAGCCATTTTTACGGCGCGCGCCAGGCGCTGGACGACGTGAGCTTTTCCGTCGCGTCGGGCGCCTTCTGCGTGCTGCTCGGCCTCAACGGCGCGGGAAAAAGCACCCTGTTTTCGCTCATCACCCGCCTGTTCGCCTTGCGGCAAGGAGCGATCAAGGTGCTTGGCCGCGACCTGTCGCAAGATCCCGGCGCGGCTCTGTCGGCGCTTGGCGTGGTGTTTCAGTCGCGCACGCTCGACCTCGAACTGTCGGTGGCGCAGAACTTTTACTATCACGCCGCGTTGCATGGGATCGGGCGCAAGGAGGCGGCGCGGCGGACAGCGGATCTGCTGGCCGCGGTCAATCTCGCCGACCGGGCGAAAGACAAGGTTCGGGCCTTGTCCGGCGGCCAGATGCGACGGGTCGAAATCGTGCGCGCCCTGCTGCATCGTCCGCGCCTGCTGGTGCTCGACGAGCCGACGGTCGGGCTCGACATCGGCGCGCGCGCCGACATTCTCAAACTGGCGCGCGGCCTAGTGGCACGGGAGGGCGTGAGCGTGCTGTGGGCCACCCATCTGACCGACGAGATCGATCCGGGCGACGATGTCGTCGTGCTGCACAAGGGCAGGCTGCGCGCGCAAGGCAAAGCGGCGGAGTTGCGCGAAAAAACCGGCGCCGCCGACATGAGGGCGGCCTTTGTCGCTCTGATCGGCGCGGATGAAGCGGGAGGCGCATGGTGACGACAGAAGCTTCCGCGCCCCGCCGCCTGACCTTCGGCGCCTATCTGGTCTGCCTTCAGGGCGTCATATGGCGCGAGGGCCTGCGCTTCCTGCATCAGCGCGAGCGCTTCGTCTCGGCTCTGGTGCGCCCGCTGGTCTGGCTGTTCATCTTCGCCGCCGGCTTCCGCCAGACCCTGGGCTTCTCGATCATCCCGCCCTATGACACCTATATTCTCTACGAGGTCTACATCACGCCCGGCCTGATGGCGATGATCCAGCTGTTCAACGGCATGCAATCCTCGCTGTCCATGGTCTACGACCGCGAAATGGGCAATATGCGCGTGCTGCTGCTCAGCCCCTTTCCGCGCGCCTTCCTGCTGTTCGGCAAGCTCATCGCGGGCACTCTTGTTTCGGTGCTCCAGGTCTATGCCTATCTCGCCATCGCCTGGTTCTGGGACATCCAGCCGCCGCCGTTCGGCTATTTGACGGTTCTGCCGGCGTTGCTTCTGGTCGGGCTGATGCTCGGGGCGCTCGGCATGCTGCTGTCCTCGCTGGTCAAGCAGCTCGAAAACTTCTCCGGGATCATGAATTTCGTGATTTTTCCGATGTTCTTCGCCTCTTCCGCGCTTTATCCCTTGTGGCGGGTGCAGGAGGGCAGTCCGGCGCTTTATTACGTCTGCCAGGCCAATCCCTTCACCCATGCGGTCGAACTGATCCGTTTCGCGCTTTATGGCCAGATCAACTGGGTCGCGCTGGCGGTGACCGGGGCTTGCGCCTTCGTTTTCATGGCTGGCGCCATTCTCGCTTATGATCCTTCGCGCGGGCTGATGGCCTTGCGCGGCGCCCCCGGCGCCGGCAACTGAAGGTTTTTCTGGCGTCCTGCCGCAAAAGGCGGCAAGGCGGAGCGGGTTCGCGGCGATGCAGGATTGGGACAGCGATCTTTACCTCAGGTTCGAGCGCGAGCGCGCACAGGCCGCGCGCGACCTGATTTCGCGCATTCCCCCGCTCGCGCCGCGCAGGGTCGTCGATCTTGGCTGCGGGCCGGGCAACAGCGCGGCGATCCTGGCCGATCATTTTCGCGGCGCCGACATCGTCGGGCTGGACACGTCCGAGACCATGCTGGCGGCGGCCCGCGCGCGCGCGCCGTTCGCGCGCTTCCTGCAGCAGGATTTCCGCGAATGGGCGCCGGACGAGCCGGTCGATCTGATTTTCGCCAACGCCGCGCTGCATTTCGCGCCCGACCATCATCTCTTCATCCCGAAGCTTCTGGCCTGGCTCAAGCCGGGAGGCGTTCTCGCGGCGCAGATGCCGAATGTCCTTCAGGACGCCGCACACGCCTTGATGCGGATGGTGGCGGTCGACGGGCCATGGATGGAGCGGCTGGCCCCCGTGGCCAAATCCCGCGCCGCCATCGGCTCGATGGAAGATTATTACGACTGGCTTGCGCCCCATTGCCGCATGATCGAATTGTGGCAGACGACCTATGTCCATCCGCTGGAAGACCACGACGCGGTCGTGGACTGGTTCGTGGGCTCGGCCCTGCGGCCGTTCCTGGCCAGGCTGGAGACCAGCGAGACGCCGGCCTTTCTCGCCCATTATCGCCGCGAACTGGAAATGGCCTATATGCCCCAGCCCGACGGTAAGGTCCTGCTGCTCTATCCCCGGCTGTTTTTCGTCGCGCAGCGCTGACCGGCCGCCGCTTCGCGCTCACGCAAAAGTGATTTGCCTTGCCCTCGCCGCAATTTCGCGGCAGAACCATGGCATGACGCATCGCTGGAAGCGCCTGACCCTGTTTGCAGCCTTCGCCCTCGTCGGTGCGGCGCCGTCGCGCGCCGAGCCGCCGAAGCACCCACCGCTGCCGCCAGAACGCCCGATGTCTCTCGACGACGGGCTGACCATGCCGACCGATCCCGAGGCCGCCCAGACGGCGCCGGCCGACGCCGTGACGCCGCAGGGCGTCTATCGCCAGGCGGCGCTCCAGGATACGACCTCGGTGTCGGCCGATGCGCCGACTCCCGCTCGCGAGTCGTCGCCTTACGGGGGGCTCGTCGTTCCAGGCCAGCCGGCGTCCCCGCCGGTCGAGCCCGCCCGGGCCGCCGCGTCGGCGCCGGTTGAAGGGCCTTACGACGCCCGGGTGGCCAATTACGATCCCCGTCCGGCCGAGAAGGGCGTTCCGGGCTTCGACATCGCCCAAAGGGCCGGCCTTGCCGAGGTCACCCGCAAATATGCGGAAAAGAACGGCGTTCCGCTGGCTTTGGTCCATCGCATCATCATGCGCGAGAGCAAATATTGCCCCCGGCTGATCGGCCGGCATCGCTATTACGGGCTGATGCAGATCACCCCCGCGACCGCCCGCTCCATGGGCTATCACGGCTCGGCCAAGGGCCTGCTCAATCCCGAAACCAACCTCGCCTACGCCACGCCCTATCTCGCCAACGCCTGGGCGCTTTCCGGCGGCGACATGGACCGCGCCGTGCGGCTCTACGCCGCGGGCTATTACAACACGGCGAAATCCAAGCACATGCTCGGCGAAATGCGCGACGCCAATTCGCCGTCGGTGAATTCGGTCGAGACCCTCGCCGCCGCGTCGCCGCCGCCTCCGCCGCCGCAGCCGGCCAATGTTTTCGAGGCGATGTTCGGCGGCGCGGACCGCTGACCCGGCGGCGCGCGGACCATGAGCCAGAGCCGCGACGACCAGCCGCCCACGGGACGCGATCTGCGCCTGATGGCGCGCGACGCGGAGGATCTCGCCGTCATGTCCGCCCATCTGCAGGATGCGATTCTGCGCGTCGGCGACATGGTCTATCTGCCGCGGGAGCGGCGCTTCATCCTGCTGCTCAAGCGGTTCGACTGGCTGGCCTCGGCCGGCGGGGCGCCGCAACGCGCGCTCACAGGCCTGCATTTCGAAAATGTGCGCAAGGTTTTTTTGCGCGGCTTCCGGCAGGACCGGCCTGACGATCTGCTTTCCCTGCTGAATATCGAGTTCGTTGCGGGCGAGGCGCCTTCGGGCGCGGCGCGGCTGGTCTTTTCCGGCGGCTGCGTCCTCAGGCTCGATGTCGAGTGCCTCGAAGCCCGCATGGCCGATCTCGGGCCG